>JAQUQY010000227.1 GCA_028715865.1 Syntrophales bacterium | reverse complement strand
TTGATACCCGAACGGCATCTGCTATCTGCTGATTTGCAAGCCCACAATCAAAATGCAGGCGCAATACCTCTCTGGCCTTCTTCATTCTCATCCTTTCCCGGGCCACGTGATCCTCCTTCGCTGGTGATAGTTAATACAGGCAAAGGAACAACTGTACCCCTGGCGGGTACCTCATGGCCCGTGAAATCTCAACAGGATGAATAATCGGTCACTTTCAATGGGATTCACCGGTCAAATTCAATGGGATTCGCCGGTCATTTTGGCTGGGATTTGCCGGTCAAATTGAATGGGATTACGCGTTCATTTTCGGTGGGATTAAGCAATTCCCCGCGGTCTCCTGAATTTCTTTTCGCATCATCTAAAAAGAATATGGAGTACGTAACGGATTCCATTGATAATCTCAATCTATATCACTTCTGCTGCGCTGATTTCCATCTTCAAGGCGCTTTTCCTACATATGTGGTTTATTTGACAAAAAACATATATTGGGAAAGCGCCTATTCAATGATCTTTGTAAAGTTGGGAGGTCGAAAGAGGTACATTCGTACCATGGCAGCATTCAACTCCATTCACAACAAAGAGTGGTCATGGGCCGAACCGCCTTCGGCCCCCTTGCGGGCGAGCCGCAGGTTTTCGCTGCGTGCGTGCCACTGCGACGGCGGTTGGCATCAGGAATTACAGTTTGGTGGCAAGCATTATGATAGCAAATGTGTCGATTACGTAAATCATAGGGTGAATTTCGCGAGCCTTGCCTCTTGCCAGCTTGATTGCCGTATATATCAGGAGTCCCCAGATTACTCCCTGGGTGATGCTGAAGGTCAGGGGAATGAGCACAAAGGAAAGAAAGGCTGGGATGGCTTCTTCGACGTTATTCCAATTCACGTCTGCCAGGGGGCTCATCATGAAAACCCCCACGATCACAAGGACGGGCGCCGTGGCCACCGAGGGAATAAAGGACAGCAGGGGGGAAAGGAACATGAATGGCAAGAAAAGAAGTCCTGCAACAATGGCGGTGAGGCCCGTCCTTCCGCCCTCCTGAATGCCCGCCGCTGATTCAACATACACTGTTCCGGGAGAAGTGCCCGCGAGCCCCGAGATGGTGCTGGAAAAGGCGTCAGCCATGAGAGCCTTTTCAATGCGGAGGGGGATGCCGTTTCTGTCGACAAGATTCGCCTTCTGGGCCACGCCAACAAAGGTGCCGATGGAGTCAAAGAGGTCGACAATGAGAAGCGACAATATGGGGAGAATCATACCCATGGTCAAGGCCCCCACTACGTCCATCTTGAGAAAAACCGATAAGGAGGGCAGGGCGAATATCTCCTCCGGCAGAGTGACAAGGGGCGCGGAAAGCCATCCCGCGGAGACTCCGACGGAGGAAGCCGCCACGGTCAGGATTGAAGTGGCCGCTATGCCGATTACCATTGCTCCCCGGGCGCCCTTGATGACCAGAAAGGATGTTATGAGCAGCCCCATGGTAAAAAGGATCACGGTTATGTGAAGTCCCCCAAATGAAACCAGGGTGGCCTCGTCGGGTACGATGAAGCCGACATTGATGAAACCGATGAATGAAAGGAAAACCCCGATGCCGGCCGCCATGCCGTTGCGGATTGAAGAGGGGATGGCCTTTACGATTTCCGTCCGGACATTCGTGAGGGAGAGAACCATGAAAATTATGCCCGATATGAATACCGCGCCCAGGGCGGTTTCCCAGCGTATGCCCATTCCCAGCACCAGGCTGTAGGTGAAAAAAGCGTTGATTCCCATGCCCGGCGCGACGCCGTAGGGAAGCTTCGCGTATAACCCCATGGCCAGGGAACTGAAGGCGCAGACCAGTACCGTGGCGAAAAGAACGCCGGAGAAGGGCATGCCGGCATTTTGCAGAATGGCGGGGTTGACTACGACGATGTAGGCCATGGTCAGAAAGGTGGTTATTCCGGCCAGGACTTCAGTTTTTATGGTAGTTTTGTTGTTCCTGAGATCAAATATTCTGTCGAGAAGTTTTTCCATTAATAGGCCACAACTGGGAAAAGGCTAAGGAGCCGCATACAAGACCGGTCAGGGGATCCGCCAAAATCGTTTCTGCGCCTCTGCGTTGCCGGAATCAGGGCTTTCTGTAGCGGCTTTCCCGGAATTCACTTCCTTTACTCCCGCCTTTGCAGCCTGAGCCGCGCCGACAGATATGGAAGCAGAAGACAAGGAAAAAAAGCGCCGGGAAAAAGCCTGCATTCTTCTTCCTCATAACAGACAACCCTTTCCGGCGTCAGCTCCCAGCGGGGCAGGAAGTTTACGCATATTTTTTTCAAAGAGTCTATAAAAGAGTCTATATGAGATTGTAGTAGGGCTGATCGGGTGTACTTATATATGATATTGAAAAGGACGGCAAGCATTGGATTATCCGGCGTGGTTTTAAGACAAATGTAACAATGCCGCAGGGAGTGAGGTGTTCCCGTGACACGAAACTTCCGGTTCTCCAGTTTTGTGGAATCAAGCATATCATGTGCTTGACAGCCGAAGAAACGCAAGTTACTTTAAGCGCCATTATTTTCAGATGCCGGCAGGGCCCGATACGGTCATGCACTTCACGGATCCTTGATGGCTCTATCATATGTGAGACCGAGCTAAAGTGAAAGCTTCCTGACTGCAGTTACTCACCGGTGAGGGGCGAGTTTTGGGTAACCCTGGCGCAGTGGACATACGCGTCGCCAGACGGATTTCGTTTTTTTACCTAAAGGAGGGATTCATGACCGGTACAGAACATAACCGCACCGCCTCAGACAGGCTTGTTTCGACGATCCTCTTTTCAGTGTTGCTGATGTTCATCCTCTCGGGTTGTTCCCTGGGACCCCGAAACTTACAGGGTAACCGCCTCGACTACAATACAACACTTCAGAAAAGCAACAACGAGGAACTGGTCCTGAATCTTGTCAGGGCCCGCTACTGGGAGCCGCCGCTGTTTCTCCAGGTGGGCTCCGTTTCCGCCTCCTTTGGCTACAGCGTCGAT
>JAQUQY010000226.1 GCA_028715865.1 Syntrophales bacterium | reverse complement strand
GCCGTTCTTGACGGTAGCCTCTATTCGTTCGTGATCTATCACATCGGTCAGCGTAAAGGTCCTGCGGTAGTCACCCGTGTCGTATTCGGCGTGAATCATCCTGTAGTTCTTGTGGTATGCCGGTTCCACCGATCCGTTTATTGTGAGGACATCCTTTTCGATCACGATATCCACGCTTTGTTCGTCAACACCGGGCATGTCAGCCATAAGGGTTATAGATTCCGTGCTCTCCAGGATATCCACTCTTGGGACATACACGGGACGGTTTCGTATATTTTCCCTCTCCATAACGGCCTCCTCCTTGCGCGCTTCCATTTCTTTTCTTGTTTCAGCCATTTGAACCCCCTCCCTGCCTACTCGCTTTTGATTTCGATTTTTTTCGGCTTTTCCTCTTCCATTCTCGGAAGAGTAATGGTCAATACACCCTTTTCATAACGGGCATCGACCTTATCGCTGTTGATGCGGTAGGGGAGCCGAATTTTTCTTCTGAAATTTCCATGAGGTCTTTCCTGGCGATGAAATTTCGTTCCTTCCCCGAGGGCTCCGAGTGCCCTCGAACCGCTAAGGTCGAGAAGATCACCATCGACGGAGATATCCATTTTATTGAGATCTATTCCGGGTATTTCGGCGGAAAGGATCACTTCATTTTCATTCATCCACAGATTGACGGCCGGAAAGTTCTCATAATAAGATGCACCAGTACCTGAATATGATCGACCCGACTCGCGGTGTCTTCGGTCGAGTTCATTCCAGATATCGGGTACCCAATCAAGACCTCTTAATCCTGTGAGCCACATAGCATCACCCTCCTCTCTTTCGCAAGACAATGATATCGTTGGATAAAAATTGTATTTAAATAATAAATAATCACGATTTTTTCACTGTCAAGGCGTGATGGGCCAATATCAATTATCCATACATGGCGACTTATCATTCAAAAGATTTTTCACTGAGTTGACTTTGACGCTTCCTGTTGCTAGATTCGCGGCATCAGGAGGACTTTCCCATGGAAAAAATAAGCATCGGCATCAGCGCCTGTCTTCTGGGCAAGAATGTCCGCTTTGACGGAGGCCACAAACTTGACCGGTTCCTGCGGGATACTCTGGGTCGTTACGTGCAATACGTTCCCGTATGCCCGGAGGCGGAATCCGGCATGGGCATTCCACGAGAGTCCATGCGGCTGGTGGGCAGCCCGGAATCACCCAGGCTGCTAACAAGCCGCACCGGGGTGGATAAAACAGACATGCTGGTCAGTTGGGCGAAAAAGCGTCTCCATGAGCTGGAGAATGAAAATCTGTGCGGCTTCATATTCAAGAGCGACTCACCCTCGAGCGGTATGGAGCGTGTCAGGGTATACGATGAAAATGGCATACCGTCCAGGAAGGGAGTGGGAATTTTTGCCCGCATGTTCATGGAGAGATTTCCTCTGCTTCCCGTGGAAGAGGAGGGACGTCTGCATGACTCTCTCCTGCGGGAAAACTTCATAGAAAGAATGTTTACCCTTAAGCGATGGAGGGAAGCACGGCAGAAGACTTCAGGCCCGGGAGCCCTTGTTGATTTTCACGCCCGGCACAAGCTGCTTCTTTTGTCTCACAGCCCGAAGCACTACAGGGCCATGGGAAAGCTCGTGGCAGGCCTCAAGGACGTCCCCCGGGATGAGCTTTATGAAACCTACGAGAACATGCTGATGGAAGCCATGGCGCTTAAATCCACACAGGGCAAGAACGCCAATGTGCTGACGCACATGATGGGATATTTCAAAAAAGATCTGTCGGCGGACGAAAAAAAAGAATTGCTGGAGATTATAGAAGACTACCGGAAGGAACTGGTGCCGCTGATTGTACCGGTCACCCTGATTGGCCACTACGTGCGCAAGTATGACCAACCCTACCTGAAGGACCAGATCTATCTGAATCCCCACCCGCTGGAACTGGGGCTGCGGAACCACGCTTGACAGGAAAAGAAGCGCGCCGGCTCGGAAGTTAGAACAGGGGCCGTATGCCGGAAGGGAAGGGCCTTACAGCATCACCGCCAGCCGGTCGGCCAGCGCCAGACCCCTCCGGGTGGGCCGAATCCGGCCCTCCCTGATTTCGAGAATTTTTCCGTCCACGCACTGCTTTAGAATACTGTCGCTTAATATACCTTCCGTTCCCGCAATACCATCCGATGCCTCCATAAGTTCCATGGAAATTCCTTCCTTTGTCCTTAGACCCAGAAAAATTTTTTCGAGACGCATGTCTTCCGGCGTGAGCGTCTCGCTTTCTTCAATGGGGCGGCGGTTTTCCGACAGGTCGGAGCAGTAGGCTTCGAGGGAGCGGTGATTCCACCAGCGCCGGTTGCCGCGAAAGGAATGTGCCGACGGGCCCAGGCCAAGGTAGGTCGAGTGATTCCAGTATTTCATATTGTGCCGGGATCGCAGCGCGTTGCCGCGGGAGAAGTTGGACACTTCGTAATGGATGTATCCCGCTTTCTCCAGCCGTTCAGAGGTGGCCATAAAGAACTCCAGGCGCAGATTTTCATCGGGAAGCCTGTCTTTGCCGGAGAAACACCGATCTCCGATGAGAGTGCCCGGTTCCGGCGTCAGCTCATAGCAGGAAAGGTGCTCAGGCTCCGACAGGATGGCCCGTTCCAGCGTCGAAATCCAGGATTCCATGGACTGGCCTGGGATGCTGTAGATCAGGTCAAGACCGATGTTCCCGAATCCCGAATTTCTGAGGGTTTCCATTGAAGCTAACGCGTCCGCCGCCCTGTGCCGACGACCCAGGTAGGTCAGGATGGCGTCATCGAAGGACTGGACGCCCAGGTTGATCCGGTTAAGTGGAGTGTCCCTCAGAAAGGAGCAATACTCCCCGTCCATGTCGCCCGGGTTTACCTCGATGGATGCCTCGCGGTCATGGCTGATTGTGAAGACGCTCCAGGCGTAATCGATGAGGCGCGCCAACTGCTTCCTCTGAAGCGCCGACGGTGTGCCGCCGCCCAGGTAGACGCTGTTGAATTTCCCGAAG
>JAQUQY010000225.1 GCA_028715865.1 Syntrophales bacterium | reverse complement strand
TGGGAACGAGGGTGCCCTTCTTATAGAGAACCCCGTTGATCACCTTGTCTTCCAGGAAATAGCCGTTCACTTCCCGTGCTATATAATCGGGATCAAGGTGCCTAACCCGTCCCGCACCATCCTTCACCCCATAGTCCCAGGTCAACTTGGTGATGGCCTCGGGAAGAGCGCCGCCCTCTTTCAGGTAACGATCCTTCAGGCGGTAAAAGATTTCCGTCATGATATCGCCGTCGGGAATGGCGTTCCCGGGAGACTTGACTGCCGTGTAGCGCCACTGCATCCAGCGGCCGCTGTTGCTGATGCTTCCCTCTTTCTCCATAAACGAAGAACAGGGCAGCATAAACACTTCCGTCTTGATTGAGGAAGGATCCAGTCCCGGCTCTTTCCAGAATGATCCCGTTTCGTTATCAAAGACGTTTACGTTTACCATCCAGTCGAGCTGTGCCAGAGCTTCGCGTACCTTGCGCGAGCTGGCGCCGCTGCAGGCGGGATTCATGCCCCAGGCGAAAAAGCCCGTAAACTTGCCCTTGTGCATATTGTCGAAGAGCGTCAACCAGGAGCAGTCCTGACCGTCGTTCCGCTTGGGCGTGTAGCCGTAGGCCTCTTCCAGAGTGGCATTCATGCCGTAATGGGACCGCAGAAGGCTTGCCATGTACTTGGGATAATTTTTCCACCAGTTCAGGCTGTTGGGTTCATTCGTGGTGGGCGTGTTCTTCGCGTTATACTCGGCCAGTGTCCGCCAGGACGCCACCGGCGTTCTCAGGTATCCCGGAAGAATGTGGAACAGAAGCGCCATGTCCGTAGACCCCTGGACGTTGGACTCGCCACGCAGGGCGTTCACGCCGCCGCCGGCCATTCCCATGTTGCCCAGAAGCGCCTGGATAATGGCCATGGCCCGAATATTCTGAACACCAACGGTATGCTGGGTCCAGCCCATGGCATACATGATGGTTCCTGCCTTGCCGGGCTTGCCTGTTTCGGAATAGACCTTGTAAACGGAAATGAGCTTGTCTTGTGGTGTGCCGGTTATGTTGGACACCATTTCCAGCGTATAACGGTAGAAGTGCTTTTTAAGAAGCTGGAACACGCAGTTGGGATCGGACATGGTGGGATCCTTGCGAATCACTCCTGCCCCGTCGGTCTGGAAGGACCAGGTGGATTTGTCATACCTGGTATCCACGAGACCGGAAAACACACCTTCGTTGTCGCCGGGGAGTTTGAAATCCGGATTTACCAGGAACGATGCATTGGTATATGCCTTGACGTACTCCTCGTGCATCAGATCATTATCGAGGATATACTTGATCATACCGCCCAGGAAGGCGATATCCGTACCAGACCGAAGGGGAGCATAGAGGTGGGCTCGCGCCGACGTCTGGGTGAACCGGGGATCAACACTGATCAGCGTCGCTCCCTTGTCGATGGCTTCCGTTACATACTTGAAGGAAATCGGGTGGTTGGCCGCGGGATTGCTTCCCATTGCCAGTATGCAATCACTGTTGCCGATATCAATCCAGTGATTGGTCATCGCGCCGCGTCCGAACGACTCTCCCAGAGCCGCAACAGTAGCGGAGTGTCAGATACGGGCCTGATGTTCGATATAGACCAGGCCCAACCCCCTCAAGAATTTTTGCCATATGAACAACTCTTCGTTGTCCAGGGCCGCGCTGCCGATGGAGGCAATGCCGTCGGTGCGATTCACTACCTGGCCCTTGTCGTTTCGTACGACGAAGCTTTCGTCCCTGCTTTTCTTAATGTTATCGGCGATCTTGTCGAGCGCCCAATCCCAGGTAACCTCTTTCCATTCCGATGAATGAGGCGCCCGGTAGAGGGGCTGGTCGAGACGGTTCTTGTTAACCGTCATCTGGTACACGGATCCCCCCTTACTGCACAGGGAACCCTTGTTGATGGGATGATCGGGGTCGCCTTCCGTATTGATCACCCTGCCGCGGCGTGTTGAAATGATGATACCGCAGCCGACTGAACAATAGGGACAGATAGTGGTGGTCTCTTTGGCGTAGGCGATCTTCAACGGTTCCGCGTAGGCCGAAACGGGCTTCAGGCTTACGCCGAGACCGCTCGTGGCCAGCACGGCGCCCGAGATCTTCAAGAAACCTCGTCTGCTGACATCCATACTGAACGCTCCTTTCAAGACAGTTATAATAATACAAACTATTTACAATGTCTGGTAAAATCAGGCCACAGCGATCAAGAATTTGACCTATGATTATACGATTTCGCTACATAACAAGGCGAATAGTCAAAGTCAAGGACAATTGCATTGAAAGCTGAATCAAATCGATGCATTATGTCACACCTGACATAATGCGCTCCGAACCCTATATTCATCAGGATCGGTTTTAACGGCAACCCCGTTCCGATAATTCATCCGTCGCGGTTTCCTTGAGGCGATGATGCTCTGAGAGGTTGACAACCATCATCCTGTTTTCTAAAACCTCCAGGTATTCAGAAAAACCATCATAATCAAGGAGGGAATTAGCATGAAAGTAATTGGAGCCGTGGGAAAAAATGGTACCGGCAAAGACGAGGTCCTCAAATACCTGAAAGAAGCCTTTGGAGTTCCTTTCCTGTCAACGGGAAACCTGGTTCGGGAAATCGCCGCCGCAGAGGGACTGGAACCGACACGGGAAAACCTGGGGATTCTTTCGGAACGTTATTTTCATGAGATGGGAGAGGGGTGTTTCGTAAGGCTGCTGGCTGATAAAATAATTCTTGAACAACCGGCCGTTGTGGGAATCAGCGGGATCCGGTCCCTGAAGGATGTCACCATTTTGAAGGAGGCCTTCGGCAATGACTTTGTTCTTGTTTGTGTGGAAGTCAGTGACCTCCGAAAGCGCTTCGAGCGGATGACAGCCAGGGATGAAGCCAGAGATCCCCGGAGTTTCGAACAGTTCATGGATCAGGAGAAAAAAGAGGAAGAGATCTTTCACATCGAAGAAGCCTCCCGCAGGGCCGACGTTATTATCAATAACGATGAAACCCTTGC
>JAQUQY010000224.1 GCA_028715865.1 Syntrophales bacterium | reverse complement strand
GGAGTGTGACTGAAAGGGCTTGCACAAAGAGTACTATAAAATCTGTGGTACCGAAGTCCAGAGATGACTCACCAAGCACCAGGAACCACCACCGCCACTTCCGGTATCTTTTTCACCGCCATCAACAGCCCGCGGTTTTACAGGGAACACTGTCTACACTGATGCCGACGGCGACGGCTCCGGCAGCCTCGATTTTCTTTCTGTTTTTTTCCAGTGACTTCATCTGGTCTGCGCAGATTCCAGTCCATGCCAGGGGATGAAAGGACAGCAACACCTTTTTCCCGACACAGCCTGAAAGTGTAAAGTCTGCACCATTCTGATCTTTAAGTGTAAAATTGGGAACTTTTTTGCCAAGCTGGATGAGTGTTTTTTCAGCCATGATCCTCCTCCTTAATCTACTGTCTCGGGTAGTGGTAATCGATTAACGCATCATTAGACATGGCAAGCTGATTTGTGAGAGAATATTCTCCATTGTTACTTGATCCCGGAAGACCTGTTTCCCTGTTCTGCACTCCGCCTTATCGTTGCGGTAAATCGTGCCAATCGGAATCCTGTCTCCCCAAAGCGATGCCGTCTTCATGGCCTCATAAAGATCTGTTACAGGTTTATCCAGCGGGAATACTCGCTTACTATACCATGCGAAGGTATTGATCTTGTTGAAGCTGACGCAGGGTTGGAGTATATCCACTACGGCCGTTCCCTTGAACAGGATGGCCTGCTTGATCAATTCTTTCAGATGATCCTGATCGCCGGCGAAACCGCGGGCTACGAAAGGCGCACCGACCGCGAGGGCCAGCAGGAGTGGTTTTAGGGGTATGTTGTGATTTCCCGCGGGATCGAGGGAATTGACCACATCAGGGTCCGTTGTGGGGGAACTTTGTCCCTTTGTCAGCGCATAGAGCTGATTGTCCGAAACAAGGATGGTGATATCCAGCCTGCGCCGAAGGGTATGAATGAAGTGGTTTCCTCCCTCTCCGTAATGGCAACCGTCGCCGGAATAAGCAATTACAGTCAATTCGGGCCTTGCCAGCTTGATTCCAACAGCCAGGGGAAGAGATCGTCCATGAAGACCGTTAAAAAAGTTGCAGTCCAGATAATGGGGCATCTTGGCAGCCTGGCCTATTCCCGAAGTGAGCACAATGTCCTTTATGGGGATCGGAAGTTCATGCAGGGCATTCTCCAGGGCATCCCGAACAGCAAAATTGCCGCATCCCGGGCACCAGGCAATCTCAGATTTTTGAACCATGTCTTATTACCTCATATAAGAACATTCCGCAGCGATTGATTAAGCTCCTCCACGGAGAAGCATTCACCGTTGTATTTCAGCACAAGGTGATCCACGTCGAGGCGCAGATCCCTCCTGAGGAGCGCGGCTAACTGGCCTTCGGCATTGTTCTCAACGCAGATCAGTCTTCTGGAATCCAGTCCGTAGGCTTCGATCATTTTTTCTGTCAGAGGATAAACCTGTCCGAAATGTAGGGCGGCAACACTGATTGAGTCGCCAGCAATTCGCTCAACGGCTTCTTTAACGATGAGCTTATTGGACCCCCAGCAAAGGACGATCGATTCGGAATTTTTGTCGCCGTAGAATGTTGGTGGGATGGCGGCATCCCTCAGCAATTTCCCTTTGCCCAGGCGCTTGTCCACCATTAGTTTTCTAAGTGCCGGTTCCTCGGTAATCTTTCCTTCCTCGTTATGCTCGTCGGAATCAACCTTGACAAGGCTCTCGGAAAGCCCCGGAAACGTGATGGGCGAAACGCCATTTCCCGTCAGCCGGTATCTGAGGTAGGTCTTGTCGAATATTGGATATTCCCGGCTCAGAATTTGCTCGGTTACAACATCTTCCACAACATGTATCGAATCTGCAAAATACTGATCCGTCAAGATGAAAACCGGAATCTGGAAGCGGTCTGCCATCTCAAAACCCGACTGTGCGAGCAGAATTGCCTCATCTATCGATCCGGGGGCCAGGACGATACGTGGAAATTCTCCATGACCGGCATGAATTACAAAATTCAGATCTGCCTGTTCCGTTCCGGTAGGAAGCCCAGTTGCCGGTCCGGGACGTTGGGCAACCATAATGACGATCGGCGTTTCCGTCATTCCAGCCAGAGAAACCCCTTCATGCATCAAGGCAAAACCTCCCCCGGATGTAGCCACCATGGCGCGTACGCCTGCGTAGGATGCTCCGAGAGCCATGTTGATAGCGGATATTTCGTCCTCGGCCTGTTCGAAGTGAACGGGCATGGTCTGCGCCGCAGTCGAGAAATGTTGCATGATGGACGTGGCCGGCGTCATGGGGTAGCCGGCCATGAATTGGCAGCCACCCAGCAAGGCGCCCAGGGCCAGGGCCTGATTTCCATCAAGCTTGCAGCGCTTGCCGGCTTTTGGTGTAATATTGAATAATCCCGACAGGTTCCATCTATGTGCAAGCTCGAATCCTCTTTTAAGGAATTCACGGTGTTCCAGCTCAGCCACTTCCTCCACTCGTCCATAATCTGCGCCGATAACGGACAGGATCAAGCCGACCAGCATCGAATTGCTTCCGGCTATATCACGGAAGCTTTCCCTGGCCTCTTTTTCGACTTCCCTAGTCATTTCCCTGGAAAGGCAGATACCTTTTTTGTGTAGATTCTGACGGTGACGCTTTTCTGTCTCTTCGTCAAGGGCAATGACCATGCTCCATTGATCACCGCTAAGAGCATGAACAGGATGGTCGGCAACACGTATCATATGGAAGTTATGACCACCCCTGATCCTCGACATGTAGTTCTTGGTAGCAAAAAAATGATAGTTCAGCGCCGTCAGGATCTCCGTCGTCTCCAGCTCAACGGAAAAGGCTCCCTGGCCGGCTTCTCCGCCTATTAAGACACTAAAATCCATATATCGCCTACCTCTCTATATAAAAGCCCCTTCTTTCAACCGACGAAGCTTATCATCTTCTGCTCCTTACCGGTCGTCAGGCACTTTCTTGAAGGACCCTTTAGGGAAAAAACAGTATGGACATTCATCGGGCG
>JAQUQY010000223.1 GCA_028715865.1 Syntrophales bacterium | reverse complement strand
GAATATCGGACCTTCTCCCTTGTAGAGCTTAACCGATTTTACGCTACGGGGAGAAACGGCCCGGCAGTAATTTTTCATCATTTTCAGGGTTTCCAAGTCATCGACGAGAATTTCATCAATATCTGACGTGAAATAGTCCCTTAAAACGCGAATGGCGAACTCGCTTTCTTTGTACACCAGGGCCGGCGCGGCAACTCCCTCGGCCTTTTTCTGAATATCCTTCCAAAGCCGGGCCATCATCTGAAAATCACGCAAAAGCTCCTGTTTTGTCCGGTTCATTCCGGCGGTCCTTACAATGAAACCCATCCCTTCCTTTTCGCTGATTTCATCCATGAGCTGTTTGAGCTTTTTCCGGTCGGCGTCATTTTCTATGCGCCGCGACACACCCTTGCTGTCGCGGTTGGGCATCAGGACCGTATAACGTCCAGGAAGTGAAATATTGGTTGTCAGCATTGCGCCCTTGGCGCCCTTTTCTTCCCGGACAACCTGTACATAAAGTTCTTTCCCCTGCTGGAGCACCCTACCCTCATCCATGTATTCGGCACTTACATCGCGCAGGGGCAGGAACCCGTTTTTCTGAGCGCCGTAATCCACAAATGCAGCCTGAAGGCCCTTTTGAATGGAGCGGACCACGCCCTTGTATATGTTTCCCGTTATGGGTTCCCGCATTGACATTTTTATGTTGAATTCAGTTAATTGGCCGTTTTCAACTATAGCCATGCGGCTTTCTTCTTCATCTATAGTATTGATAAGCATCTGCTTTGCCATGAATCTTTTTCCTTTTCCTTTTTCTCAGAAGAACGATACGTCCCCCTTTGCCGCCCGTATTACCTGCGGCGTTTCCTCCACGAGTTTTACCACGCTGGAAAGCTCGTTGCCCACTATACCCCCGTCTATAACGCAGTCCACGGCTTTTTTGAATTCTGAGGCCATCTCTTCCGGATCCGTCATGATTTCACCGGCACTGTTCTTCACACTTGTGCTTATGATGGGCCTGCCGAACTCCTTCACAAGGGTAAGGCATATCAGATTATCGGGAATCCTTATACCCACTTCCCGGCGGCGGGGAAGAAGAATTTTCGGAACCATGCGTGAAGCGCCTAGAATGAAGGTATAGGGTCCGGGAAGGAGATGACGCATAATTTTGTAGGCATAGGTTGGCACAACCGCGTACTTGCTTATATCACTCAGATCGGAGCAGACAAAACTGAAGGGCTGCTTTTTGTCCCTGCGTTTGATCTCGTAAATTTTCTCAATGGCCTTCTTGTTGAATAGATCACAACCCAGCCCATAGACCGTGTCGGTGGGGTATATAATTACCCCTCCTTCTTCGAGAATGTCTGACGCTTTCTTAATCAAACGCATCTGGGGATTTTGGTTGTTGATGGTAAAAATCACCGCTATGCCTCATCAATCTGCGACGCTGAAAGTTCTTTCCCGGCCTATCCAAGCAAGATATGTATCTTTTCCCCTCATTTCTTTCCAAGGTTTTCTCGTATAACATTTTTTTATATGGCATTCAAGAACTTATCACCAAAGGGTTTTTTTATTCTTGACAAATATCATTACTTAAAATACTTAATTTAATTTTCTTGATCTCTCCCGCCTGCACTCTCCCGTGTGAATCATTCTCCTGAGTTAAGCGGTAAAACTCAAATCAGGAGAGAAAAGAGCGCTCCGGCGCCCATTAGATGCCGGCATGTTATCGCGAAAAAGCCGCTGGAGGACTACCGGCAGAACAGATGAATAATGGCACTGCCGGAATAGGAAAAGCGCGGAAAATGTTTTTTGTAGAGTAACCGTCAAAACAAAATAGAAACAGAGGGAAAAATATCCATGAGAAAGGATATAAGCAAGGTCCGGAACATCGGCATCAGTGCCCACATAGACTCGGGAAAAACAACACTGACGGAGCGCATACTATTTTACACCAAACGCATACACTCCATTCATGACGTGAAGGGGAAAGACGGAGTGGGAGCGACCATGGATTCCATGGATCTGGAGCGGGAGCGAGGCATTACGATTGCTTCGGCGGCAACCTTCTGTGAGTGGAACAATCATGAGATAAACATAATCGATACCCCAGGCCACGTGGACTTCACTGTGGAAGTGGAACGGTCCCTCAGGGTCCTCGACGGCGCCGTTCTGGTCCTGTGCTCAGTGGGAGGCGTGCAGTCCCAATCCATAACCGTTGACCAGCAGATGAAGCGCTACAAGGTTCCCTGTGTGGCCTTCATAAACAAGTTAGACAGGAGCGGTGCAAATCCGCGACGGGTCATTGAGCAGCTGCGCTCAAAGCTGGGGCATAACGCCGTTGCCGTGCAGATTCCCATTGACCTGGAAAACGATTTTCAAGGGGTCATCGACCTGGTTCGAATGAAGGCGATTTATTTCGAGGGTGAAAAAGGTGATGATATTCGTGTCGATGACATCCCCGAACGGTTAGTGGAGGAGGCGATGGTCCGAAGAGAGAGGCTGATCGACGCGGCTTCTTTGTTTTCCGATGAACTCACGGAAGCGATCCTCAACGAAAAGGATATCTCAGAGAAACTTCTTCTAGAAGCAATTCGGACAGGAACATTGAGGCGGGAGCTCACACCTGTTTTTATGGGATCGGCCTACAAGAACAAGGGGGTGCAACCTCTTCTTGACGGAATAACGGAACTTCTCCCAAGTCCTGATGAGGTGACCATAGAAGCGCTGGACCAGGACAACAGCGAAGCCGTCATTTCGCTGGAAAGCGACCCGCGGAAGCCAGTGGTCGCCCTGGCCTTCAAGCTTGAAGACGGCCCATACGGCCAGCTTACCTACATACGGGCATACCAGGGAACACTGTCAAAGGGCACCACCGTAATTAACGCCAGGACCGGCAAAAAAATCAAAATCGGACGGGTGGTCCGCATGCACGCCGACGAGATGGAAGATATCGATGAACTGCCGGCGGGATACATCGGCGCGCTCTTCGGCATCGACTGCGCCTCAGGCGACACCTTCACGTCGCCGGAACTTAACGTAACC
>JAQUQY010000222.1 GCA_028715865.1 Syntrophales bacterium | reverse complement strand
CCGCTCCAGCCTCCCTATAGCAATAGGAGCGCCCTTTTTCCCCAGCGTGCACCTTGCCTCACATTGAAGCTCTTGAGGGCAGACCCTTCCGCAGATACCGGGCAAACTTGTTTTTCTTTCAAGGAATCTCAGCGCCTCCGGAAAATCGGCCCTTTGCATGGCAGCTATAAATTCGGGGATATCAATGTTGACAGGACACCCTGCCTGGCAGGGTCGGTTTTTGCACTGGATACAGCGTTTAGCCTCCTCCAGCGCCATTTCCAGAGTATATCCCCGGGCAACCTCGTCGAAATTATTTCTTCGAACAGAAGGTTCCTGCTTCGGCATAGCGATACGGTTCAAATTTAATCCCTTTTTAGGCTTCTTCTGTTCTTCCATGTCAGCTCCTATCTCGGAATCGCCACACTACCACTGTGAACAGTTTGCGCATTGGAAACTCTGCTGGCCGATAAGTTCATCGGCATAGGTGCAGCGCCTTGCCATTAGCACATCCCAGCTTTCGATAAGATGACCGTCAAATTCTGGGCCATCGACGCAGGCAAAACGGTTATTCCCTTCCACGACACAACGACACGCGCCGCACATACCCGTTCCGTCAACCATGAGCGGCGCCAGATGAACAAAGGTGGGAATCCCTTTGGGACGGGTAATCTCACAGCATAACCTCATCAGGCAGAAAGACGACATTATAAGAATCCTGTCAACAGGATGTTCTTCATGATTCTCTACGAGCTTCTGCAGGGATTTCAGGGAGGTGGGATCGGTAAATCCACCTTCACCGCCAGTCGCCAAAATAACCCGGTCGCTTAATGCTTCCAGCTCATCCTTTCCGAAAATCCTATCGACATCGGGTGATTGTAAAATGGTAGTTACATTGTTCCCCTTCTCCTTGAGTGCCTTGATGACGGGTTTCATCCCGGCGATTCCGTAACCGCTGACGATACAAATTACGTTTCCGAATTTTTCCACATGAGTCGGTCTTCCCAGAGGACCGACGAAATGGTCCAGCGTATCGCCAGGATTCATCGAAGCAAGTTGCAAGGTACTTTTGCCTATTGCTATAAATACGAAATCAACAGTTCCCTTCTCCCTGTCCCATTCACTGAGAGTAAAGGGAATGCGTTCACCCTTTTCGTCGATGATGAGGATTATAAATTGTCCAGGCCGGGCTCCACTGGCGACAAGCGGAGCTTTCACCCGCATCCGGTGCACCGATGGAGCCAGTTCTTCTCTTTCGATTATGGGGAACATGTCATATCCTCTCGATTCTTACGGCACAGGCCTTGTATTCAGGAATTTTACTAACAGGGTCATGGACCGGATTTGTAATCATATTTACGGGACTTTCGGCAAAATGAAAATCCATCGTAACCACACCCGGTGGAGTCTTGTCGCTGAGAAGCGCCTTCGTCTCGACTGCTCCCCTCCGCGAAGTTACCCTGACATTCTCCAAATCTTTTATACCGAGAAAAACTGCGTCTCCCGGATTTATCTCGATGAATTCCTCACCCCTCATGGTATTCAGTCCCGACACTTTCCGTGTCATTGTCCCTGTATGATACTGATAAAGACTCCGCGCTGTGGTCAGGACGAAGGGATAGCTTTCATCGGGCAGTTCTCTGGGTTCCCTGTGGCTCAGTGGTTCGAAATGCCCCTTTCCACGGGTAAACGCATAAGTATGAAGTACGGGAGTCCCCCCATGCTCATCATTCACGCACGGCCACTGGAGACTTGTAGATTTAAGCCTTTCCGAGGTTATCCCCGCATAGCTCGGCGTAACTTTATTAATCTCTGAAAGTATTTCTCCTGCGGATTGATAATCGAAGCCCCTTCCCCCCATCTTAGCCGCAATCCTGGAGACAATCCACCAGTCCGGTCTGGCTTCGCCGGGAGGCGGTACAATCCGATTGAGCCACTGGACTCGTCTTTCCGTATTTGTAAAGGTGCCCTCCTTCTCGGCGAAAGAGGCTGCCGGCAGGACTACATGCGCGTATGGAGTGGACTCTGTAAGAAATATGTCCTGAACAACGAGAAATTCCAGTTTTTTAAGCGCCGCTCTTACATTATTCAAATCTGGTTCGCTAACAGCGACATTTTCTCCGACCATGTAAACTGCCTTTATCTGCCCCGCGTCTATTGCTCTGATCATATCGGGTAGCGTCAGTCCCGCATCAGGTGGCAGAGAATCGACACCCCAGGCAGCTTCAAATTTCTGCCGTATGTCGCTGTCGGTTACAGCCTGATACCCGGAGAACACATTAGGGAGGGCGCCCATATCACATGCCCCCTGCACATTGTTTTGCCCGCGCAAGGGATTTACGCCCGTTCCCGGCTTTCCCACATTGCCTGTCAGCATGGCGAGATTTGCCGTCGCCATGACATTGTCCGTACCGTGAGCGTGCTGGGTAATTCCCATTGCGTATAACAGTGAAGAGGGCCTTTTGGTGGCATAAAGTATGGCCGCCCGCCTGATCAGTTCGGCCTCGACACCAGTAACCTCTGAAACAAGACTTAATGGGAATGCATCGAGCGATCTTTTAAATTCTTCGAATTTTTCACATCGCTCTTTTATAAAATTCTTGTCCTGGAGATCCTCATCAATAATAGCACGGGCCATCCCCATGAGGAGGGCAATGTTTGTCCCGGGACGCAGTTGAAGGAAATATGTCGCGTATTTTACCAGGGGAATATGCCGGGGATTGGCTACTATCAGGCTTCCACCATTGAGAACGGCATGTCTGACACGTGTGCCGATAACCGGGTGCGTATCCGATGTGTTGGTACCTATGGCAAAGATGCAGGACGCCTCTCCTATATCTTCTATACTGTTTGTCATTGCGCCGCTTCCAAAGGATCTGACCAGACCGGCCACGGTGGGAGCGTGTCAGAGACGGGCGCAATGATCAATGGAATTTGTCTTTAATACCGCCCTGGTAAATTTTTGAAAGAGATAATTTTCTTCATTGGTGCATTTAGCGGAGGCTATAACGGCTATCTCTTCCGGAGCATAATGAGATAACTTT
>JAQUQY010000221.1 GCA_028715865.1 Syntrophales bacterium | reverse complement strand
GACGGTATGCCCCTGCTCAAAGGAGATGAGTGATCTCGGAGCCCATAATCAGAGAAGCATTGTAACTGTGAAACTGCGCTTCAGGAAATTCTTCTGGATAGAGGATGTCATAAAATTAATAGAAGAGTCGGCAAGCTGCGAGGTATTTTCACTTCTCAAGCGTGTGGACGAGAAGCATGTAACCGAGAGGGCCTACGAAAACCCGATGTTTGTGGAAGACGTAGTGAGGAACGTGGCTGAGAAACTGAACCTGGTTGCCAACTTTACCTGGTACAGCGTTGAGGCGGAAAACATAGAAAGCATTCACAATCACAGCGCCTATGCCTGTATCGAAAAGGATCGGTTGACAGTTAACAGTTAACAGTTTTTTAATTAACTATCCAAGGATCTGATTTTTTTGAATAATCTGCAAGATTATTTTCAAACTTCTACATTTCAACTTCTGCCTTTAACCGTGAACCGTTAGCTGTAAACCGAAAACTGTTACTTTCTTATCCTGTCAAAGAGGCTGTAGACGACAGGAATCACGAAGAGAGTCAGTAATGTTGAAAATACAAGACCCGCGGCTACGGCAATCGCCATGGGAGACCGGAGCTCGGAACCCTGCGTCTGGCTGAATGCCATGGGAAGCATGCCGAATACCGTAGTGAAGGAGGTAATCAGTATGGGCCTGAGCCTGACCGAAGCCCCCTCGATAACAGCCTCGAATGAGTCCATTCCCCTTTTCCGAAGACGGTTTATATAATCGATCATCACAATTCCGTTGTTGACTACCACACCTGCCAGGATAATAACACCCATAAAGGCGGGAACGGAAAGCGTCTTATGAAACAGGAGGAGTCCAAAGACCACACCGATAAATGAAAGGGGCACGGTAAACATGATGACCAGCGGATGACGCAGTGATTCGAACTGGGCCGCCATTATCATATATATGAGAACGATGGATACGACGAGGGCCCAGAAGAGTGACGAAAATGCGCTCTTCATATCCTTATAGGTCCCTCCATACTCGATAAAATATCCCTCGGGAATTCTAATGCCTTTCTCGATTTCCTTGATATCAGCTATAATACTTCCGATATCCCTCTCATAGGTGTTGGCCGTAACAGTCACCTTCCGTTCCTGATCCTCACGGAAAATCTTGACCGGGCCCTTCTCCGGCACGATATCTGCCAACTGATAGAGCAGAAGCCTTTCACCTGAAGGTGTGGCAATCGTGGCATTACCGACATCCTCGATAGACTGCCTGTCCAAATCTCTGAAGCGTACTCTAATGTTAAATTCATCTCCACCGATACGGTATTTCGTGGGAACAACGCCGAGCATGGCCGCCTTTATCGTTTCTGCGATATGCCCAACAGTCAGTCCCATTCTCGATGCCTTTTCCCTGTCAACGATGATCTGAAGTTCCGGCTTTCCCATCTTCAGCGTTGTGTCGATATCCCTCAGTCCCTCGACACTCTCTATCTTTTCAGCGATTGTATCAGTTATGGACTTCAGCACCTGCAAGTCCTTTCCGAAAACTTTGATCGCCACAGGTGAATTGGACCCTGACGTACTCCCCATCATCATCTGCTCTATATCGTAAAAGTCGAACTTTGCGCCCTTTATCTTGGGAATCCCTTTCCGCACATAATCCCTGATTTCCTCGGCCGACCGTACCCTCATTTCCTTGTCGGCCAGCCTGGCATATAGAAGGGCTTCATTCACATCGGCTGCCCCCGTTCCCCAGGCTATATCAAATTTTGATTCTCGCGAAAGCCCGATAAAAGAGGCGAGAAATATTGTTTCCGGTTGATTGAGAATGGTATTTTCCACTCTCTTTATGATTCTATTCGTTTCTTCCAGCGACGTTCCAACCGGCAGTTCAGCCTTCAATGCCAGAATCGGGAAATCGCCCTTGGGCATAAATTCTGTTCCGATCAAGGGAATTGCGGACAGGCTTATTACAAGGAGGAGGACGGTCACGGAAATGACTATCAGCCTGTGTCCCAGAGACCAGCGAAGCAGACATACATAGAGGCCCTGAATCCTGGAGAACAACCGTAAGGGCACCTTCTTTACTTTACTGTCGTTCTGTTTTATTTTGAAGAATACCGATGAAAGCATGGGAACAATGGTGACTGCCACGAAGAGTGATGCCAGGAGCGCCATCGTAATAGTAACGGCCAGCGGTCTTGCGAGACGCCCCGCGATTCCTCCGGCCAGAGCCATGGGAAGGAAGACCGAAATAGTCGTCAATGTAGATGCGGTAATAGCCATTCCCACTTCCTGGGTACCGACAATGGACGCTTCTGAGCGTTTTTTCCCCTCTTCCATATGACGGAAGATGTTTTCTATGACAACGACGGCGTTATCGACCAGCATACCTACACCAAGGGCCATCCCGCCCAGTGTCATAATATTGAGCGTATAGTCAAATGCGTATATTCCGATGGCAGTGGTAATTATAGAGAGAGGTACAGCAAGACCGATGGTAATCGTCGGTCTCCAGTTCCAGAGAAAGACGAAAACCATTATGATCGCCAGGATCGCTCCGGCCGCCGCGTTACTACCCGTATTCCTGGTTATTCTCTTGATGAGCCTTCCCTGGTCCATAACGGGGTAAAAGGCGATATCCGCAGGAATTCTACCCTTCAGAGCAACCAATGTCTCTTTTACATTGTCGATTACAGTGACGGTGTTTTTCCCCGACTGTTTCATTACCATCATTATGACTGAAGGTTTTTTGTTGGTTCTCCCGTAATTCCTGATCTCCTTGAAGGTATCCGTCACGTTGGCAACATCCTTGACATATACGGAGGTATTACCATGCATAGTAACAACGGTATTTCTGATGGCCTCAATGTCCTTGTATTCCCCCATGGTGCGTACAAGGTATTCAGTGTTACCCTTCTCCACATGGCCCCCTGAAACATTCACATTTTCCCTGGCAAGCCTGTCTATAATCTGCCCCACAGAAATATTGAATGCACTCAGCTTGTCTCTGTCCACGAATATGTTAATCTCCCGTTCAAGCCCACCCATGATGTAAACCGACGCAACTCCTTCGAGCCGTTCA
>JAQUQY010000220.1 GCA_028715865.1 Syntrophales bacterium | reverse complement strand
AGGCCGACAGAGCGCCTCCGGCCATCCAGTCGTGGCTGTGGACGATCAGCCTGTCCCGGCTCTTGGCGCGTATGTCCTTTACTATATGATGTATTATGTCCTTCTGGAATTCGGCGGCGTTAAGGGAGGGGTTCCCCGCATAGGCGCCGGACAGTTCGGTGAAAACGGCTGAACTTACCAGGTGTATTCTTTCATGTTCATGGCGATATCGAATCTCTCGCCAGTCTTCTTCGCTTATTCGACTCTCCTGCTGAAAGCGCTTTTTCAGGTTTATCGTAGCCAGGTGAACATCAACGTTCCTCTCGCAAAGTCCCTCGCAGAGCGCCGAAACAACTTCGCCCAACCCGCCGCTTTTCCCCGCGATGTAGCCGGCCAGGGGACCCATTTCGTCGGGGAGGCGCCCGCTTTCGGGTGCGATGATGAGAACCGCCGTCCGTTCCTGCTTTTTCAATATCTCGAATCGTCTTATTGCCACCTCGAAATCATCTATCTTCCTCGTCAGTACGTGAGCGGCCTGAGTTATTGAGCCTCCATAGGGATTAAAGTAGGAGTGAACCGTATGATCGGCTCCTATTCGCTCATGAAGAAAATAGACATGGTCTGAGGTGGTAAGATGGCGCCAGCGGGTGAGCAGTTCCCCCCCCGCTCTTCGGGCTTCACCCTCGAGTTTTTCGATGTTCCGGAACAGTTCATACTGGGTCATCGTCCCCAGCCATCCGTGGGTGTCCCTTGTCGCGTCGGCCCAGGACGAAGTGGAAAGTCCGGGAATGTCAACCCTCGGGCAATCAACATTCCTGAAGCGTTCTGCAATCTCCGTGGGGTTCGCCATGATGATGGAAGGCTGGGCCGCCAGTGCCCGGGGAAGTTTTCTCCAGAACCCGAAGATTCCCGTGTCTTCCCATAGATGTTCCCCTATATGTTCGAAATCGTAACCGAGGAGTACCGCCGGGCCGTCGATACGGGCGATCGCGGCGGCGTAATTTTCCGGGGTAAGGGGGCGGTGGGTGAACCTGAAGGCCACGTCGTCACTCAAGTCTCTGTTCCTGGGAATTACCACCAGGTCGTTTTCTGATGCCCGGAACACTGAATCGGGAGGTATTCCTGCTCCTGCATTATCATACATGTCCTTTCGCTGTTCGCAGAGAATGGACTGGTACCCCATGTCAAAGACGGCATCGGCGATGTCGTTGTTATACATGAGTTCAGTGTTTCTAAACGAGGTGGGCTTGATGCCGAAAAACTTTTTCATTACATCGCGATGAAGCGAAACCTGGTCCCTGAAATCCTGTTTCCCTGGATCTTCGAAGAGTGACGACAATGAATGGTAGTATGTCTCATCCAGGTACTCAACCCGTTCCCCCTCACCGGCGTCGAAGAGGCGCTGAAGAGCCCTGATTACTTCTGGAGCATAAACTTCCGCCTGCTCCAGGAATGTCCCGCTCAGGCTGAAGGTGACCTTGAAATTCTTTTCCGTTGATAAAATGGCTTCGAAAAGAGAAAGGGCCGGCAGGTAGCATTTTGTGGCCACCTTGATGAATACATCCCGGTTCATTTCGTCCCAGAGAAATTTATCGCGTTCGGGATGGAGCCTGAAGGGCTGGTGAAGCTGGAAATACAAGGTCAGCAGCGGCATTATGCATTGTCCTTCCTTGATTTAACCGGGCAGAGAGCTTTATTCGAACATTTCCCCGGCGTCATCATTTTATGAAGTCGCACAGTTCACCATCAGGCCCAGTGGACCAGGCCCGGCTCCTGGTAGCAGAAAAGATCCGGGTGTACAGGTATTATCCTGATGCCGTATACAAAGGTTCCCGCCTTGTCAGTCCTGTATTCTCCCGAGTAAATAATGGTTTCTTCCGATTCGTCGACAGCTGTCTTGTTCATGGTCACTGCCTCCTGCCATGTTGAAACAGCCTTTTCCCCCGATTCCATAATAACCAGCTCTACCCGTACCTCATCTTCCGCCAGTTTGCCAAGGTACACTCCCGCTTCGACATGGAAGGAATCCCCCACATTCAGGCGGTCGCCGGTAAATCCCCGCACCTTGTACCATCTGATGTGATCTCTGGAAAACCGCAGGGGTATTTTCTGTTTCCATTCGGCAAGGGCTCTGGCTTTTTCATATCCCTTCGCTTCCAGTAGTTCAGCCCGGCGGGCCGCCGGAAGGTACATCTCTTCGTAATACTGCCTGAGCATGCGGTGGGTGTTGAAACGGGGCACCAGGCTTCGGATCGACTCTTTCATCATTGCAAGCCACCGCTCAGGGAATCCGTCGCCGTTTTTTTCGAAATACGCAGGGATAACCGACGCTTCGAGAACGTCATAGAAAGAATCGCTGTCGGCGGTGTTCTGGGTGTCAATGTTGCTGTACTCCATCCCATCACCGAAGGACCACCCGTTATCTCCGGAACACGCTTCATCCCACCATCCGTCGAGAATGCTGAGATTCAGCCCGCCGTTGACGACAACTTTCATTCCGCTCGTTCCGCTTGCCTCATGAAGCCGCAGGGGATTGTTGAGCCAGAGATCGACTCCCTGCACGAGGCGCTGCGCCGTTCCCAGGTTATAATTTTCAATGAAGAATATTTTGTCTATGAACCTCTCGTCCCAGGAGTAGTCGTATAGTTGTTTCAGAAGAGCTTTGCCGGCCTCATCGCTTGGATGGGCCTTGCCGCCGAAGATTATCTGAACGGGTCCAGGGGCGTTATCAAGAATGCGCAGCAGGCGATCGCTGTCCTCGAAGATCATGAGTGCCCGCTTGTACGCGGCAAATCGCCGGGCAAATCCTATCGTGAGGGCGTCGGGATCGAGGCTGTCCACTTTACGCCTGATCATGGATCGATGGATTCCCTGCCGTTCACAATTAGCGGTTATATCGCTCTTCAGGAAATCGACCATCTTCTTTTTCAGATCGCCATGAACTTTCCATAGCACTTTGTCCGGTATTTCACCGACTCTCTCCCAGCCCAGCGTTTCAAAATCCCTGGACAGCCAGTCAACACCGAGGTAGCGTTCGTAGCACTCCTTCATTTCCGGAGCCACCCAGCTCTGCATATGAACACCATTG
>JAQUQY010000219.1 GCA_028715865.1 Syntrophales bacterium | reverse complement strand
AAAATTACCGGAGGCGCTCCGGATGAACGCCTGGAAGGAACGGCCGCCGCGGTGACTGTCTCAATAATGTCCGGCGCAAGCATCTTAAGAGTGCATGACGTGGCATTCATGAAGCTCGTTGCCGCTATGGGCGACGTTATAATGGAGGCTGCCCGAATTCCATGATCATAGCCATTGGCATAGATTCCGTGGAAGTTTCAAGGATCGAAAAAACCATGGAACGATGGGGCGAGCGATTTCTGAGGCGCGTGTTCAGCGCGGAGGAAATAGAGTATTGCCGGACCAGGCATTATCCTCCCCAGCATTACGGGGCTCGTTTCGCCGCGAAGGAGGCCTGCATGAAATGCCTGGGCCGTGGGATCCTGGGCGGTATGGGATTCGGGGATATCGAAGCTGTGAGGGACGCTGACGGGAAGATCCGCCTGGCGCTTCACGGGCGGGCGAAAGAGCTCTTCGAAAAAAAAGAAGCCGCTTCACTGCATGTCAGCCTGACCCATACGACAGAAACGGCAACCGCCATAGTTGTAATGGAGGCTAAAACGCCGGGAGACGATTCATGAAGTCCGGCGTTATGGAAGAAATAGAGCTGGTGTCGAAAAGCCTTGAAGAAACCCTCAGCATCGGAAGGATAATTGGCGAACAGGCCGATTCAGGCAAGGTCGTGGCCCTGATCGGGGAACTCGGAGCTGGAAAGACATCTATTACACAGGGAATAGCCGAAGGCCTGGGGGTGCCTGACGCTTACTACGTCACGAGTCCTACATTTACTCTTATTAACGAATACCCCGGACGTCTTCCCCTATATCACTTTGACGTCTATCGTCTTTCCGGTTCCCATGAGCTGGATGATCTTGGCTATGAAGACTATTTTTTCGGCGAAGGACTGGTAGTCATAGAATGGGCGGAAAAGCTCATGGAAAGCCTTCCCGACAACACTCTCTTCATTCACATGGACCGTCTGAACGACGATAATGAGAGAAGGCTGAGGTTTTCACGCCGCTCCGGCAGCGAAGTGTTTGGATCGCTGAAGGAAGCCCTGGAAAAAGGAGGTTACTTATAAAGTGGCACTTGTTGTACAGAAATACGGAGGCACCTCAGTAGCCAATCTGGAAAGAATAAACAATGTGGCCGACCGGATCATCAGGACCTGCCTGGAGGGAAACCAGGTGGTAGTAGTGCTTTCAGCAATGGCAGGCGAGACGGATCGCCTGATCGGCCTCGCGAACGATGCTACAGGCGGCAAACCAAACCCCAGAGAGTACGATGTGCTAATATCCACTGGTGAACAGGTCACGGTGTCTCTCATGGCGATGATGCTCATGGACAAGGGTTTTCCGGCCAAATCATTCCTGGGTTCACAGATCAGAATTGTGACGGACAAGAACCATTCCACGGCAAGGATCCGGAAGATCGATGCTGGCCTGATACAGCAGGAACTGGATAAAAAACGCATAATCATAGTGGCCGGTTTTCAGGGTGTCGACAGGAAAGGAAACATAACCACCCTGGGGATAGGAGGGTCCGATACCAGCGCTGTGGCCATTGCCGCCGCAATCGGGGCGGATTATTGCGAAACCTTTACCGACGTGGATGGGGTATACACAACCGATCCCAACGTCTACGACAAGGCCAGGAAACTGAAGAAAATATCATACGATGAAATGCTCGAGCTCGCGGGCGCGGGAGCGAAGGTTCTTCATCAGCGATCCGTGGAATTGGCTAAATTGTATAATGTGCCCCTCTACGTCCGTTCCGCCTTCAATGACGACGAGGGGACGCTTGTAACAAGGGAGGATCAGGACATGGAAAAAGAAGTTGTTTCCGGCGTAACTTACGACAGAAACCAGGCCAAGGTCAGCGTCATACGCGTACCGGACAAGCCGGGAATAGCGGCGAAGCTCTTTACCCCCCTTTCAGACTGCAACATCATCGTAGACATGATCATACAAAACGCCAGCGTCGATGGATACACCGATTTGACCTTTACAATTCCCAAAAAGGATGTGGCGCAGGTGGAAAAAATCCTTGATGCCGTAGCAAAAGAGGTCAATGCCGACCGGGTTCATATTGATCCGAATATATCGAAAGTTTCCCTCGTGGGGCTTGGAATGAGAAGCCATTCCGGCGTTGCCTCCAAAATGTTCGCCGCCCTCGCCGGAGAAGGGATCAATATACAGATGATCAGCACGTCGGAAATAAAAATCTCCTGCGTAATTGAGGCCAAATACACGGAGCTGGCCGTTCGCGTGCTTCACGACGCCTTCGCCCTGGAAATGGCAAGCTGAAAGAAAGCGGCGCCGCAGGCTGATGCCGGGTTTTTTCAGTGATTTCATGTCCGACTGACATGGAAGGAGGCAACCTCTGATGATCAGCTTGGGCTCTCTTGGTGAAAAGCAGCTTCGGGGGGCATTGGTTTTGCTTCTGGCTGCCCTGACGGTTGCCACCTTTAAGATCGTTACAAGGCCGCTTCAGTGGCCTTATTACTCCTCCACTCCCTCCTACGCGTTACAATCTGTTATGTCATCAGCCCTTCAGGTCTATGTGGAAGGCAAAGGCGAAGGAATCTATTTCCTTGAAGGAGAAGTCACCGTAATCGATGTTCTGAGGGCGGCGGCTCCGCGAAAGTCGGGACAGTTTGAGGGGGATGTACTGCATTGGAGGCTCCTTAACGGGGACCGCGTCTTCATCAGCTTCAACCCCCTGTCTGTCCGCCGTGAGCCCATGGAACAACGGGTAAGACTGGCCCTGGGAATGCCCATGGAAATCAACAGCGCCAGCCAGGATGATCTGGTAATGATATCCGGAATCGGCCCAGCAACGGCTGAGGCCATAGTGAAGTACAGGGAAGAAAGAGGGGGTTTCACATCCATCAGGGAGCTTACATCCATCCGGGGGATAGGAGAAAAGCGTTTTCAGGAACTTGAGAGGTATCTTACACTTGACAGACAGAAGGGTTGGTTATATTTCCACAGCCACATTGCAGGGTCGGGGCGTGGCGCAGTCTGGTAGCGTATCTGAATGGGGTTCAGAGGGTCGGAGGTTCAAATCCTCTCGCCCCGACCATTAAAA
>JAQUQY010000218.1 GCA_028715865.1 Syntrophales bacterium | reverse complement strand
AAACCGGCCTCATGTTCCCTTCTATCTCTTTCTTCCTTTTCTTCCTTTGAATGCATTATTCTCTCCATATCGGATTCTGATGATCCCTTCCCCGGATTCAAAAATCGACGCGAACGACCGATTCATCGACAACACGGGCATAGAAGAGGCTGTTTGACGACGTGTTTCTAATCCTTATAAGATCGCCCAGCGCGCCCGCCTCGACCGACACGCCCAGAGTCTCCATATGCAGTCCGCCCCGGGAAAGCACGACCCTTACCACTTCCCCGCGCCTGACAACCTGGGGATTTCGGAGCATACGCTCCTGAAGTTCCGTATTCTGGGCAATGCTGCCTCTCACCATTTTGCCCCTCACCTGCTCCGTGTCGGCTATGCGGTTGCGGGGAACCCGGTCAACCCAACGCTGAACCAACATGACGTCTGAATCGGTGATCAGCGATCCGTCACCCAGATTCCGGGAGGTCACCACGAAATCTTTCGCCACCTCGATCCTTACCCTTACGGATTGATCAGCAAGGTACGTCCCCCCGTCAAAGAACCTTACGCTGAAGCTCGTCTGGCCAATATAGTTTTCATTGCGCCTGGCATCGACGCGAAACCCAATATCCCGGCCCTCAAGGATCACATCGTTTACCTGTGAAAGGAATTCAACGCGGGCGCTTCCCGGTTCCCAGGGCATGTGACTTTCTATATGGTCGGAAACTATTTCCTGAAGTTCCGCCCTGCTGAATTTCACGGCGGAATGCCGCTCCGAAGCGACTGATTGCACCGCAATTGCGGCCAGCATGAGGGCAACGGCAAGGCATCCGACTGTGCCGCTTCTTATGAAACAATGCCATTTCATGACTACCTCTTCATGTTGTTGATTATCTGGAGCATTGAATCGGCCGTCTGGATGGCCTTGGAATTAATCTCGTAGGCTCGCTGTCCCACTATCATTTTTACCATTTCATCAACCACGTTCACGTTGGACATCTCGAGAAAGTGTTGCGATATGGTTCCCACGCCCTCTTCACCTGCGTTCCCCGTCATGGCGTCACCGGAGCCTTCCGTTTCTTCCAGAAGCCCTCGCCCAAGGCTGCTCAAACCGGCGGGGTTGATAAACTTGGCCAGTTCGATCCGCCCGCCGGCAAGCGCGTCCCCGATCTTGTCAACAGCCGACCATGTGCCGCCGCTGTCGACAATAAAATGGACCGTGTCGGTTGGAATTACGACCTCGGGTATCAGCCTGAACCCTTCGGAGTTGCAGAGATAGCCGTCACGGTTCACCTTGAAGTTGCCCGCCCTGGTATATACGGTTCGACCGTCGTCCATTTCTATCTGGAAGAAACCGTCACCTTCTATCGCGAGGTCGAACTGGTTGCCAGTCTGCTGGTAATCCCCCTGGGAAAACATCTTCTGAACGGCGATGGGCTTCACGCCCATTCCCACTTCAAGGCCCACGGGCAGTTCGCTTCCCGAGGTGGTTTCCACGCCCGCCTTCGAATAGATCTGGTACATGAGATCCTGGAAATCAGCCCGGGCCTTTTTAAAGCCCACGGTATTGATATTCGCCAGGTTATTTGCAACCACATCCTGGTTGATCTGCTGGGCTTCCATGCCCGTTGCCGCTGTCCACAGTGCCCGTATCATTTCCTTCCTCCCGCTTTTTGATTACAGACTATGCCATCCGACCGATCCGGCCCGTCGAAAGCTTGTCTATGTCCTGAATAGTATGCATTACCTTCTGATATGATTCGAAAATTCTTTGGGCTTCAATGAGCCTTACCATTTCCTGAATTGCAGAGACGTTTGATCGCTCCAGAGACCGCTGAAGGACCATGACGTCCTCGGCGTCAGCAATGCCGGCCCTGCCTGTGGAATCGAAATAGAGGCCGCCGTCGGCCCGCGTCAACGCCGCGGGGTTGTCGAAAGCCGCAATGCGCAGCCTGTCCGTTTCAAGACCGTCGACCCGGATAACACCCGAAGTCTCTACCGTTATGTCATCACCGTTGAGGATAACAGGCCCCCCGTCCCCCATAACGGGATAGCCGGACAGGTTGACCAGTTCTCCCGCTCCGTTAATCGTAAACCGTCCGTCCCTCGTGTAGGCGGGTCCGTCCGGTGTTTCCAGGACGAAGAAGCCCTTTCCCATGACAGCCATGTCCAGGGGATTACCCGTTCCGTGGGTGTCTCCCTGGCGGAAGTCAACCGTTTCCCGCGGCATGGTGGGCACAATTCGTCCCGTGGGGCTGGAAGAGTCGTGCATGTAGGAAAGCATGATCGCCTTGAAACCCGGCGTGTCGACATTAGCCACGTTATGAACCGTCGTATCCAGTACCTGTAGTTGCCTAACCGATTGTCCCGACAGTAAACCCAAACCTGACGTCAACATGAAATCTTTCCTCCTCCTTCGACCTTGCCATTTAACAAGCAAGCCTCATGCCATCAGAGAACAGCAAAACGCGTGAACTCAAATGTTTACATTTTGGGGGGATGGGATGGTTTATGAAAGCAATGTAGGATGAGATAAGCTGACCGGGATGCGTGAGATTTTAATCCGGCGGCACATCCGGCATTTTTCGCGTCTTCATCGGGAACCTGGGTAAGGGAAAAAGGTGCCTGCGAACCGGAAAAAACTGCCCTGTTTTTCTGTCCCCAAAAATTGATCTACATTTGCGAAATAAAAATCTGAAGATAATTCCTGAAACGATTATCGGTCCTGTCGGAGACTTTATTGAACAGAGCGATGTTTTTCGTTCATCCGGTAAATAAAAGCGAGAATTTCAGCAACCGCCCGGTAGAGTTCAGGGGGGATTTCGCTGTCAATATCGAGACGGCTGAGAATTTCCACCAGTGATGGGTCTTGTTTAATGGGAATGTTGTGCTTCCTGGCCAATTCGATGATTCTCTCCGCGACAAAGCCGCGCCCCCTGGCGGCAAGACGGGGAGCATTGTCTTTTCCCGCTTCGTAGGAAATGGCCGCTGCCATTGGAATTTGGGCATCACTTCTTTTACGGGGCATGGCCTTTTCTCCTCAAGCCTTCACATATAATGATTCCACTGCGGCAAGCGTTTCCATGGATTCGCGAATCTCGTCGGCAATGCGA
>JAQUQY010000217.1 GCA_028715865.1 Syntrophales bacterium | reverse complement strand
GCCATTCAAGCGCTCTCCCAACTGAGCTACAGCCCCACGGCATTTGAATAAAACGAGCTGTCTCAGTAGCACAGGACTCCGCCCGGTGTCAATATAAAATCTTGACAATCAAAGAGCTGTCTATATAATCGGTGTTCCTTGCCGGAGTGGTGAAACTGGTAGACGCAGGGGACTCAAAATCCCCCGCCCGCAAGGGCATCTCGGTTCGATTCCGAGCTCCGGCACCATAATAAAAACAGCATCTTACTGAAAGGTTGATGTCTCGATACAGGAAAGGTCAAAAAATAGGTTGTAAGCACATTGTAAGCAGTAGGCCGAAATTGTATAAGCAGAAGACACAAAAAAAGAGGCGGGCTTTATCCCGCCTAGAGGCTTGGCAAGGTGGTTATTTCTCAATATCTCATTCCATCAAGCATCTCTTCTTTCGATAAGACATCATAAATGCTTTGAGGTTCCAGACGCCAAACGCTCCACAACTCTTTATCGCGAGAGTAACGATAAATTTTTTTACTAGACATGCAGGCTCTCTGTGCCCGTATTTCAGGAAGTCCAGTGCCTTTAGCGATTGTCATTGTATCAACGTGACTCTCGTGAGGTACGTCTTTAGTGTTTGACTTTAGCCAGCTATGTACTGTGTAGCGATCATAAAAGGAGAACCCCTTCGTCTTAAACCATACCAATAATCCAACAATGATGGACACCGTAACGCCTGTGATAATGGAAGCAACAAGATTCTCCATTTTGTTCTTGCCCTCCACCACATTAAAAAGGTTTACATAATGCGTGTTATCGGACGTAAGACCTTTCCTTACTTCTCCACTTTACCCTTAAATACGGCCGTCAGTCTCCACTTTCAAGGTGCTTTCCTATAACTGTTCGTATATACAGGCTTATTGAAACGCCGTTCTCCGTGGCCCTCCGTGATAATTCCTCGTATTCAGACAGGGGCATTTTCAGTGTTACGCTCCTGTCAAGAAGCGGCGCGGTTCTCTGTCTCGCTTTCGTGTCCAGGATCCGCGCCGTTTTCAATTCCTTCTTGAGTCGGTCCAGTTCTGCATAGTCGCCTTGCGTGGGAATCCTGCCTTCCCGGAAAAGCCTGTCTATCTTTTCCGCTTCGGTGTTCAACAGTATTTCCAGTTCATCCAATCGCTGTTGTGTCATTGTTCATGTCCTGGTTATCGGACTCACAGGTCCGCAAAAACGCCGAAAACAAACGGGCATTGTCGGACTGCCTTATCTGGGCCATAAACACCGGCCTTTCAAGGAATCCGAGCAAATCATTGCTTGATTCGGTAATGATGATTTCTCCTATATCGCGTTCAATGGTTTTGTCCATGGCTTCTATTTTGATGCGTGCGGCTTCAAGAAGCCTTAACATGGGTTCCATGATTGAAATAAGATCCTCATTCGCATCTACGCATGTGCGCATGAATGTTTCAAGAGGAATTAAACAGTCTTCAATCATGCTTCTGTGTTTAAGCGCCCTGGTTTCCATCTCCAGGCTTCCACAATTCCACGGGAATTCGTGATTGTGCACTATAGCGCCATCCGGTAACACTTCCCGGGCATACCGTGGCCGATCTAATCCAACTTCAGTTTCAATGTACATCTTTCGCGTTTCCATAACACCCCCATAGAAAAAGGCCGTGGAAGGTCAAGGCTCTACACAAGCCCCCGGCCATTGCTGGTTACGGCTTCCACGACCAAGCTGGTTTAAAAAATAACACAGGCCCATGACGGCGGCCCTCCCGGTGTAGTTTTTGACGTACACAGAATAGCATATTGAAACAAGATTTCAAGCAATCTTTTTCTCCCCGAGGAAATCATTGAACTGCGAAGCGCACCGGACCGACGGCCCGAAACGCGGGGGAGGAGGCCCCCAAAAAACCGCCGATCCGGTACGCTGTTATCAGCGGACCTCTGTTTGTCTGGCATCTCCGGCAAGCTCGATCAGCTTGCTATGTCCCACCTGGTCAACGGAATCGCGGACAAGGGGAGAATAAAAGCGTACATTTCCCCAGGTCCAGCGCCCATGCATGTCAAGGTCTTGTCCTGCCCCCGAATTGACAAAGGCTTTCCAGTTTTCAATGATCGGCTCGATGTGCGACTGGACAGCCCGAATCAGAACACGTTCAAGCTGATTGTGCTTTTCGATCATCCAGGAGTATCGCAGGACGTTGATTTCTTCCTCGATCCCCTGGAGCTTCGCGATTGCTTCACTCTCGGCCGGCGCAAGGTCCTCGATCTGGTTTTCCAGGTCATTCACCTCGGCTTCAAGTCGTACTCGTTGCCGCGTCAAGTCTGCCATGTCTGACGGTTTCGCTTTTTTCAGGTCCTCTTTGACCTTCATGATTTTCGGGTTGAGCTCCGAAATTTTCGCGCGGTATGTCTCGATCAGTCTCCGCAATTCTGCACAGTCTTTTTCGGTTGCGGCCAGCTTCTTCAACTGTCGGTCTGCCTTCTGTGCAATGAATTCATTCAATTCCTTTTGGTAGTTCATCGTTCTCCGTCCTTTCTTTCTGTTGTTGATGTTATGGGCCTCCGGTGTTCGTTCTTACAGAAAACACAAGGCCCAGGCTTAGCGGTACCGTACAAATAAAGGCGTTCCATTCTTCCAATAAAAGTGTGGGATCGCCGCCATTTTTTTTAGTTACCAGGGCTCCAAACATAACGGTTTCTTTTCTGGCATATAGCCATTCACGTTTTCGGTCTTCTCTCTCGGCGGCGGTCAGGTCGCTTGGAAGCCCATTTAGATAAATAAGCAGGGCCTGGCGGTGAGGCGTTGAGAACCCCACCCCTTCTTGAATTGGATCTTTCATTGTCTATACTCCGTTCCTTTGTTGAAATGCGTTCAAGGTCCACCCCCTGGCCCGGCACGAATAATTGATTCCAGGGCCATTTCTGGCGGTCCTCATGGCGGATCAAGGCCCGCTTTGATCCATGCTCGAAGGTTCACCCCGGCCTGGTATGCTTCCCCCGGGTCTTTGCCTTCCGGGACCGGCCAGCGCTTCACCTTTTTCTTGCCGTATGCTTCCGGCCAAAAGTGCCATGCTTCCTTTCCGCCGGCATCGTCATAGTCCAGGGCGTTCAATAT
>JAQUQY010000216.1:1871-3109 GCA_028715865.1 Syntrophales bacterium | reverse complement strand
AACTCTCTTCAGGACATACTGGGTCATGCTGTCTGAATCCTTTTTATTCCCTCAACAGGTCCATGGCGGCGATGTTTGCCAGGCTTTTTCTCAGGGCCTCCGGCGTATGGGGTTCGATGGTAACAATGGGCTTGCGCTCCCTTCTATTCAGGATGTCAAAGAAATCATAGAAGGGGAACGTTCCCTCCCCGACGGGAAGATGCTCGTCACCTGAACCGTCGTTGTCGTGAAGATGAACCTGGCCTATGAAGGGGCCCAGTCCCTCCATCCATACGTCGAGAGGAGTGCCGGAAAAGGCGTTCCAGTGACCCGTGTCAAAACAGAGCCCCACGGAAGGTTCGGCTTCAGCGCCGCCTGATTCCTTTCTGGAAACACTCACCAGATGCTCCATGAGAAGCTTCAGCTCGTCGGGACAGTCCTCGTAAACGTTTTCGAGCATGAGCGTCGTTCCAAGATCCCGGGCCATCCTTACAAAGGGAGTCCAGGTCTTAATGCTGTTTTCCAGCCACTCGTCTTCATGAGAAACGTAGTACCGGCGGTCGAAGGCGGCGTGGCAAACTACGGAAAGAGGCTTGAACAGGGGAACCACCCTGAAGACCTCGGCGATTCGATTAAAGGTCACTTCCCGGATCTTCCCGTCAATGGCGCCGGGCCTGAGATCATAAAAGGGGGCGTGGAAGGTTACCTTCACTCCCGCGTCGGACAGAATCCCCGCGGTTTTCTGAAAGTCTTCGAGGCCATAGGCGTCCAGGGCGAAACAGTCGAAACCTATTTCGAGATTCATCCTCTCCCTGAGAACTATGGGGAGATACTTTTCCATGAGAAGCCTGAAGGGCATGTTTACCTGGACCTGCTCGAGCACAGGCGGAACATTCACGGACACGCTTTCATCTTCCTTTCGCGGTTTTTTCTCCCTTTACCACAGGGCTGTTCCTATAACAACCGCGAGGGGAGAGAACATGAAAGACAATGATTACCTCTTGGATTTTCCTTGACAATAAAAAAGTCTTCCTGCTAAGAAGTTTCACTTTTACGCCTTTAACAGGGCCGTTAGCTCAGTCCGGTAGAGCAGCGGACTTTTAATCCGTTGGTCGGGGGTTCGAATCCCCCACGGCCCACCAGTTGATTACGGGAAAACGAGCGTCCTGAGGGCTCCCATAACCGCCCTTGCCAGGCGCCCCGGCACGACTGTCAGGAAATTTGGAAGAGAGGATCTGAAACCATGGCATCAAAAAGTG
>JAQUQY010000216.1:0-1861 GCA_028715865.1 Syntrophales bacterium | reverse complement strand
AAAAATGCAGGCAGGGTACTGGGAAGGCAAGCTGGCCGAGCGTGTCGCGCTCCTGACAGCGGAGGGACTGGAAGGAAAAGCAGTCGATAGAGATGCCACCGTAAAAATGCTCAAGGCGAAAATAAAGAAAAGCAAGGCACGCCTGAGGACTATCGCCTCTATGGCGCAAAAAATAGAGGAAAAGGCCCGGATAAAAGCGGAAAAGCTCTCGGCGCCGAAGGAAGAAAAACAAAAGAAGAAGGCATCGTCTGTTGAGGAAGCCGCGGAAGAAAGCAAGCGTCAGCAGAAGAAAAAGCAGAAGAAGGAAAAGAAAGAAGGCGAACCGGCTGACCAGCCCCAGGAGCAGCAACAGGCATAAAATTCTCGCGTACCGTGAAAGGCTCGATGATGGAAGTAAGGCATCGAGCCTTTTTTTATCTTGCGCGCCGCAGGACCCGCGGCACAGGGACGGATGAAGATTCACATGCCGTCCCTTTTCTTTACGGCTATAATCAACTGTGATAGGGTTTCGAGCATCCGGACAAGAAAGGCGGGCACACCTCGGGCATGGCGCGTTCAGTTACCAGCCACATGAAAATGGGGCATCCAGGCGGAAGAAACAGGGGCGAAGGACGCCCTTACCTGAAGAAAAGCAATAAACACCTGAAGCAGCGGCAAATGAAAGCCGAGGTGGATGGGGAGCTGAAAAAGCTTTTTTCTGAAATCGGGAAGCCCGAGTCAAAGCCGTTCGTTGCCGACCCTTTCCAGATGGAGGCCCTCGAGGCGATTACCCGAACCGACTGTCTGGTAACGGCGCCCACGGGAGCCGGCAAAACATGGATAGCTGAAAAAGCCATAGCCCTAACCCTTGAACAGGGCGGACGCTGCTGGTACGCGTCTCCCTTAAAGGCTCTTTCAAATTCTAAATGGGTTGAATTCGGAGGCATCTTCGGAACTGAAAAAGTGGGAATTCTAACGGGCGACACCAAGGAAAACGCCGACGCGCCGTTGGTGGTGGGAACCACGGAAATCCTGAGAAACCAGCTTTATGATTCCATGCACAGGGGGGAAATGCTGCACTGTGACCTGGTCATCCTTGACGAGGCTCATTTCCTGGGAGACCGTGAGCGGGGCGTTGTATGGGAGGAAATAATGATATACCTGCCCGCGCGGATAAACATGCTCCTCCTGTCCGCCACAATCGGAAACGCCGAAGAAATAGCCGGATGGCTTCAGTCCATAAGGAACAAGGAATGCGTCGTCGTTGAAGAAACGGTAAGGCCCGTGGCGCTCCACCCCTTGCTGCTCCATCCGTCGGGGCGGATGATGCCGCTGCTCAAAGGGCGGTCCCTGCATGATAAAGTTGTTTCATTTCTTGAGAGGGGAGGATCAAAGCACAGCCATCACCGCCTGCCGCCCTTCGACGATATTCTCGGCGTTCTGAGAAGCATGAATCTCCTGCCGGCAATTTTTTTTCTCAAGTCCCGTGACGAATGCGACGCCGCCATCACACTCTGCCACAGCAGGCCACGGCATAGCGACAACCGCGAATTCGAGAGGGAGCTTGGACGCCACCTTGACAGCCACCCCTTTCTCAGGGAACACAAGCACCTTTCAGCCACGCGCAGGATACGGTGCGCCTCTCACCACGGAGGACAGCTTCCCGCATGGAAATTCCTCGTGGAACACATGATGAAGGAGGGATTTCTGGACGCGGTCTTTGCCACGTCCACCATGGCCGCGGGCGTAAACTTCCCGGCCCGAACGGTGGTGCTTTTCAATTCCGACCGGTTCAACGGTCAAGAATTCCTGCCCCTCGACGCGACGGAGTTTCACCAGATGACAGGCAGGGCGGGCAGGCGGGGAATTGACAGGGTAGGCT
>JAQUQY010000215.1 GCA_028715865.1 Syntrophales bacterium | reverse complement strand
GTACCGACCAACCGAGCCGGACGGTACCTTTTGCTACACATTCTTCAAGGCCGCGGGAACAGCCTGAGCACCGAAAAAACCCTTGTCTGCAGATAGCGCAAGAACGGTCTCATCAGAGCGGCAGCGAGCCTGCTTCATAATAAATTAATAATATCATACATATATGTGACGTCCTTAGAGATTTGCGGGCTCAAGAGAGTCGCGCCAAGGAAACTCTGTTGCCTTTTTTGCTGTACGCTCACGCTACCCTTTTTCGGTGCGGAACGCCTGCGAAACTATCCAATGCTGGAAGGAAATGCGGATTCAAGGCCGATGTTGAGAAACGCCCGCCTGTGGCTGTCTTGATACTTTAAGATATGTGCTTGAGGGTTTGCGTCTTTTAAAAATGTGGTGTATCTTTCGGAACGATAAAGTATCGTTGAAGATGGATCCGTTAATAAATGAATCCATGTAATGGCGGGAAGTTTGTATGAGCAGATATTGGAGTGAGGCGATAAGGAATATCGAGCCCTATGTTCCCGGCGAGCAGCCCAAAGACCGGAAATACATCAAGCTCAACACCAACGAGAATCCCTATCCGCCTTCCCCCCGAGCCATCGAGGCGATAAGGAATGCCGCAGGAGAATCACTGCGGCTGTATCCGGATCCGACGGGAAAAGAATTAAGGGAAGCGATTGCCAGGCACTGCCGGCTCCACAAGAACAACGTTTTTGTCGGCAACGGTTCCGATGAGCTGCTGGCTTTTTCCTTTCCGGCCTTTTTCGAAACGGCAGGCAAACCGATTCTCTTCGCTGAAGTCACCTACAGCTTTTATCCCGTTTATGCCGCGCTTTTCAATATCAACTATCGTCTCATTCCGGTGGATGAAGAATTTACCGTTTTCGAGGAGGGGTACCGTCAGGACAACAGCGGAATCATTATAGCCAACCCCAACGCACCCAGCGGAAAAGGCGTTTCCGCGTCGGCCATAGAGTCCATACTCAGTAACAACAAAAACAGCGTGGTAATCCTGGACGAGGCCTACGTGGACTTCGGCGGTGAAACGTCAGTGCCGCTGATCAGCGACTATCCCAACCTGTTGGTCATCAAAACGTTTTCCAAGTCCCATTCGCTGGCGGGATTACGGGTGGGGTACGCCCTGGGCAGCGAAGAGCTGACAGGGGGACTCATTCGAGTCAAGGATTCATTTAACTCCTATACGGTTGATCGCCTGGCCCTGGCGGGCGCCCTGGAAGCGATTAACGACGACGCCTATTTTCAGGAAACACGATCCAGAATTATCAAAAGCCGTGAACGCGTGTCGGCCCGGCTCATGGAAATGGGGTTTACGGTTATCCCTTCGCAGGCAAATTTCATCTTCATGAGCAGCAACCGCTTTCACGGCAGCTACCTTTTTGGGCGGTTGAGGGAGGAGGGTATTCTGGTCAGGCACTTCAACAAACCCAAGGTGGACAACTTCATTCGTGTAACCATCGGAACCGACGAGGAGATGGACCTTTTTCTGGAAGCGATTGAGGCTGTAACGGGGGAATGAAAGCGTTCTTGAGGCGCCCCCTTCAGTTCAGGACGGTCACAATCGAGACTGACCCGGCATGAACCGGCACAATTCCCTCGTTTCGAAAGATCCTGATCACTCGTCAAGGATAACCATGTGACCTCACACTTCCGGCGGCCCTACCATTTCTTCACCTACGCGGGGGCCGGCAATGCCGGCTTCACGATAATAGCCCACCGCGGCGCGTCTGCTTCGCATCCGGAAAATACCCTGGCGGCATTTGAGGCCGCCATCGGGATGGGCGCCGATATGATAGAGCTTGACGTCCAGTTGAGTCGTGACGGAGAGGTTATCGTTTTTCATGACGAGACGCTTTCGCGCTGCACCGACGGCAGGGGCTGGCCGGCCTCGCACACCCTTTCCGAACTGAAAAAGCTCGATGCCGGCAGTTGGTTCAGTGAGGAGTTCCGGGGAGAAACGATACCGACCCTTGAGGAAGCAATGTCGCTCTGCCGCGGGAAAATTGCCGTAAACATTGAAATCAAATCAGAAGCCGTCACCGATGACGCGGGCGGCGGCATTGAAGAAAAATGCCTGCGGATTGTGGACAGAAGCGGGATGGTTCGTCATGTCGTGTTCTCCAGTTTCGATACGAGGGCTCTTCGGAACCTGAGGGAAATAGACGGAAGCGCCGCCGTGGCCGTTTTGTATGATAAAAAGACGCAGGCCGGTATGCTGCCTTCGGAAATCGTTGCCATGCTTGGAGCGGACTCCTTCAACTGCTCCCACAGAGAGCTTGGCAAAAAGTGGCTGGCCGATCTCAGGAAGAACGGTATTTCCCTTAATGTTTACACCGTCAATGATGAAATCAGTATGAGAAGGCTTCTGGAGTCGGGCGTGGAGGGTATCTTTACCAACAGGCCCGATGTCTTGAAAAAAGTGATTGATGATTTCCGCAAAACAGGATGAAGAAAAGCCGGTATAAGTCATGGACGTATCGGACAGGCTGATCAAGACTATTATGGTTTCGCTGGACGCCATTACAAAGGCGACGGGCATGGACATCCGCCTCCACGGCACGGACAATGTCCCCGATCAGCCGGTGCTATACGCGGTTAATCATTTCACGAGGCTTGAGACCATACTCATGCCGTACATCATAAGGAAAACCTTCAACAAGTACCCCATGTCCCTTGCGGCTTCATTTTTTTTCGGGGGCGCGCTGGGCGATGTAATGGAGAGGCTGGGCGCGATTTCCACCGCCGATCCGAACAGGGACAGGCTCCTGATAAAGGCGCTTCTTACGGACGATAACCCGGTGATTATCTTCCCCGAGGGGCAGATGATCAAGGACAAGAAGCTCATCGCAAAGGGCAGGTACAATGTTTTCAATCCAGGGGGCAGAAGGCCGCCCCACACGGGAGCGGGCCGCATCGCCCTGCGGTCCCAGTTCATAAGGGAAGAGTTGAGGCTTTTCCAGTCGAAGGGCGACAACGTTTCAATTGGAGAGCTGGCCGGGCACTTCGGCTTTGATCCGGGCGACGTTGACAGGATACTGGAAAAGGAAACCTTCATCGTGCCCGTTAACATCACCTATCACCCGGTGCGCGCGGGAGA
>JAQUQY010000214.1 GCA_028715865.1 Syntrophales bacterium | reverse complement strand
TTTCCCTTCTTTCCCCTTACAATCTCCAGAATGTCCTCTTTCTGGAGAGACGGAATCCTCACGATTATAAATCGGTGTTTGAGCTCTTCTATGATAGAGGAGAGATTCGTGGTAGCCCCAATTATCCTCACATTGGTGTTTTTTTCTTCTTTATCGGAGCCAACCTGACGGAAGCTGTCCCCCTGCGCAACGCGCAGTATCGCTGCTTGAAATTGGAGTGAAGCCTTACCAAGCTCATCGAGGAAAACAATCCCGCCAGCACAGGTTTTGAGGATACCGGGCCTGTTGGTGGCGGCACCTGTAAAAGCGCCTTTAGCATGACCAAAGATTTCCGAATGCAAAAGTTGTTCTGTAAATGCAGCGCAATTCACAGTCCTAATTGTTTTTTTATCCGGCCGCTCATTGCAATGCTTCATGTAGTATTGTGCAAACAACTCCTTGCCCGTGCCAGTTTCTCCATAAAAAAGAACCGACAGATCGCTGGCTGCGTATTTCTTCACCATCCTTTTAAGAGCCTGATATGCCTGACCATATATCTCTTTTTCCATATTCATCATTCCTCCATGGCGCGCCGTAATTAATTGGGAAAAGGGCCGCCGGCGGGATATGGCCGATTTTCGGGAGCTACCCTAGCCCCTTTTTCCCTACAAAAATACCTTGTAACTTGCGTTCAGCGCCTTCCCCAGCCGCTTCGCCGTCTCCTTGCCGATGGGACGTTTGCCGTTTTCCATTTCGCTGATATGGCGCTGGGGAATGCCGGTCATCTCGGAAAGCTGAACCTGCGTCAACCCTTCGCGGTACCTCATACCGGCGAGTGCCTTCCCGGAAAGTTCTTCCTCGGAATACTCGAGATAGGCGTCACGCCAGGGAACGGCATTGTTCATATCCTCGAAGCCCAGGGATTTGAGCGTCTCAATGGCCCGTGCCTTCTTGTTGACCGGACCTATGAACCTCAGCTCTACCGTATCAGTACGGTGCTTTTTCGTGTGTGCCTGCATAAATCACCTCGATCAAACGTATCTCCTTGTTTCGTATCTCCCATATTGCCACGTACGTGGGGTGGCCCTTTTTCAAATGACAGTGGTAGCGATTACCGGAGAGGGCGCTGAAATTCGGCCAGTCTCCCCGAATCGGCCCGTTTACCTCCATATCCTTCTTGAGTGCGACAAGTGCATTTTGAACCTTCTGCGGCAGCTTTCTGATGTTCTTGTGTAAGCTGCGCCTTACAGTAACCGTCCACCTCATGATCGCATCCTATACCATATTTTAGTATATTGCAAGCATTCTATTCCCTGGTTCCTTTCGCCTCCGCGAATGAAACAACCTCCATTTCTTCCTCACCACTGGTGATCCGCTTCAGGTACCGCTCCCACTTCACCAGTGCGGCCCTCTTTTCCTTCGTGTATTCGTGGCGGTCGTAGTGTGCAGACTGGACGCCCGAGATACCGTGGGACAGGAGCTGGGCACGAATGTCGCGGCTTATTCCCAAACCCGCAAGCATGGTTTCACAGGTGCGGCGGACATCCCGCAGATCAAAAGGTTCACCGCCGATCTTTTGTGCAATCTCTGTGACGCGTGGCCCGGGCGTGGACACGTGAATTGGCGTCTTCTTTGTCATGGAGGAAAACAGGAACTTAGATCCAGCCTTCTCCGACCTCGCGACCAGCTCGGCGACAAGAGAAGTAGCAACGGGAGCTAGAGGTAATAGGTGTTCCCGTGGTTCCGTTCTTTTTCCTTTCGGATCAACCAACCGCAGGGTCTTGGTATCGGCATTCCAGTCAGACACCTCGACCCGTAATATCTGCGCCATTCTCTGGCCACCTGCATACAGGGCAAGTTTCAGGGCGCTATCAACAAGATCGTCCCCCAAGGCTTCGATGTAGGCCTTCAATTCTTTCCGGGTCAGGGTTCGGTGACGCGCCTTCACGGGAATTGGCGGGATCGGATCAACGGGGTTTGTCTCTATGTTGAAATCGATGAAGGCTTTCGGCATGGTACCATCAAAGGGCGCTCGTCGGGAACAAGAATACGCCGCCGCCAGAGTGCTCCTGAATATCCCCGCGGTCCTCCCCTTCCCCTTCTCCGTGATTCCACGGATGAGGCCGGCGACATCATGGGCGGTAATTTCACGTGCCGGTTTCGTTGCAAGGTCCGGGTCGGCTTCCGCCAGGTGGACCTTTACGACGGATCGAACACCTTTGGCGGTTTTTTCCTTGCCGCGGGATTCGAGGTAATCGGCATAGGTATCGCACAACGCCTTCAGAGTATATTTCTTGTTCGCCTCGGCCTGCAGCCTCGCCGCCTCTTCCGCTTCCAGAGCCGCCTCCGCTGCTTCCTTTTTTCGCGCCTTCGCCTCCTGCGCTTCCCGTTCAGCCTCGCGAGGATCAACGCCCTTGTCGATCGCGACGGCTATTTCCTGCGCTTCCTTTCTCGCCTCGCCCACTGGCCAGTTTGAACAGTTCCCGATTTTCTTCCTGATAATGCGTTTATCCGGAAGCTGTCTCTGGAATATGAAGGTCTTGACCCCGCCGCGAGTAATCCTGACGCCGAGCCCCCTGACCTCTGTATCCCACAGAAATACCTGATTGATCGGGTTTCCCTCGCGCGTGAATCCAACGCATATCGCTTCCTCGATTCGCTGCTGCGTTAATTTGATTCGGCCCCGCATTGTCCGCCCCTCCATCTACCTACTGATTGTCTGTCGATAGCTCCGTGTAATACTCTTGTAATATTCTTCGTACAACATTCATCAACGCGGGTCAATAGTATTTTGTCGTGATAACATTAATTTAGGAGATTTTACAAAAGGGAGTCAATTTGTATCAATATGGATAAATGTGCATTATATAGTTTCGTAATCAGTAGGTCAACGGTACAAATCCGTTCATCGGCTCCAGCAATAACAAGGGGTTAGGCAAGATGCCTATCCCCTTAAATTTTGTTTTGCTACCCTATCGCTACCTGCTGAGAGTGTCTTTTGTCATCTTGGGTGATCTTTACGAGAATTCCAGATTGGTTATCGGTTACATTGTCGAAGGTTTTGGCAAAGAATGTTCTCATGTTGAACATTGCGGATCGCAATATCCTCGCCGTGGTAACCGGACTCAACTAACGGAAGCACCGGAATGCCCCCGGG
>JAQUQY010000213.1 GCA_028715865.1 Syntrophales bacterium | reverse complement strand
CGGGTATCTCCCCGCCAAGAGCTCGCTTTCGCAGACAAATCCGGCACATGTCAAATTTTCTATAATAGGCGCGCGGCCTGCCGCAAAGGGGACAGCAGTTATATTCCCGGACGGAAAATTTCTGTTTCCTTTTCGCCTTCACCATCAAGGATGTTTTTGCCACGCCAGCTCCTCCAATAACTAGTTTCGAAAGGCCAGACCCATCAGTCGAAGCAGCTCCCGGGCCTCTTCATCCGTCTGTGCCGTTGTAACAATGGTTATGTTAAGACCGAGAACCTTGTCTATTTTGTCATAGTCAGTCTCGGGAAAAATAAAATGTTCGTTGATGCCGGTGGAGAAATTTCCCCTCCCGTCAAAGGAACGGGGAGAAATGCCCCTGAAATCCCTTATTCTGGGAATGGCAATGTTGACGAAACGATCAAAAAACTCGTACATTCTGTCACTTCTGAGGGTAACCATACATCCGATAGACATACCCTTACGTAATTTATAGGTGGCGATTGACTTCTTCGCCTTTGTGATAACGGGCCTCTGACCTGCAATCATGGCAATCTCCGAGACGGCGCTGTCAAGTATTTTAACGTTTTGTATGGCCTCTCCAAGTCCCATGTTGAGAACGATTTTCTCGATGCGTGGAACTTCCATAATGTTTTTGTAACCGAACTCTTTTGTCAGGGCGGGGACGACATCGCGTCTGTAGTATTCTTTCAATCTGGCCATTGATATACCCTCTATACTATTCATCCAGTGTCTCTCCGCACTTTCTGCAGACACGGACTTTTTTTCCGTCATCAAGTTTCTTTTGACCTATGCGGACTTCCTTTTCACACTTCCCGCATAACAACATAACATTCGAAAGGTGGATTGATCCCTCCTTCTGTACAATACCTCCCTTAACCCTGGCATCTGGCCTCTGGTGCTTTTTTATAAAGTTCACCTTCTCCACAACGATTCTGCCATCTTCCCGGTTAATGGAGAGAACCTTGCCGGTCTTTCCCTTTTCCTTTCCGGCAAGAACTTTTACCGTATCACCCTTTTTTATATTCATGGACTGCTTTCCGCCATCTTCAATTCGTTACTGCAACGGTTATATAGCTTCAGGAGCAAGTGAAACTATCTTCATAAACTGCCGTGCCCGCAATTCTCTGGCAACTGGACCGAATATGCGTGTTCCCACCGGCTCCATATTATCGTTTATCAGAACCGCCGCGTTATCGTCGAACCTCAGATAGGTTCCGTCTTCCCTGCCCACTTCTTTCTTGGTACGCACCACAACGGCCTTCATTACGTCTCCCTTTTTCACTTTACCATGAGGCATGGCCTCTTTAACGGAAACGATAATAACATCGCCTACCCGCGCGTAGCGCCTTCTGGATCCTCCCAGCACTTTTATGCAACTTACACGTTTCGCGCCCGAATTATCCGCCACATTTAAGGACGTCTGCATCTGTATCATAAGGACAACCTCATACCTTGAAGCACTCTATTTAGCCTTTTCAAGCACCTGCCGTACCCGCCATCTCTTTTCCTTGCTCAACGGGCGCGATGCCGCGATCAGCACGCGATCCCCTATGCCGCAACGGTTTTCTTCGTCGTGGGCTTTATATTTTACGTGCCTTTTTATATACTTATGAAACTTTGGATACTTAACCAGCCTCTCCGTCCTGACGATGACCGTTTTGTCCATCTTGTTGCTTACGACTATTCCCTGAAGGGTCTTACTTGGCTTTCGCTGGTTCATTCCTGCTATTTAACCCCCTTTTCCCTGAGAATCGTCTTTACCAGAGCGATGTTCCCGCGGGTTTTTTTCAGCGAAGCCGTGGACTCCAGCTGTCCCGCCGCGTTCCTGAAGCGCAGCCTGAAAAGTTCTTCGGCGAGGCTTTTTTCCTTCTGCCTCAATTCATCGATAGTCAGATCTCTCACTTCTTTAGACTTCATCAAATATCTCCCTGGATAGAAATTTCGTCTCTATGGGGAGCTTCTGAGCTGCCAGTCTGAAAGCCTCCCTGGCTACCTCCATGGCAATGCCTTCCATTTCATAGAGTACCGTCCCCCTCTTTACGACAGCAACCCATTCCTCGGGCGAACCTTTGCCCTTTCCCATGCGTGTTTCCAGGGGCTTCCTTGTAATCGGCTTATGGGGGAATATCCTTATCCAGACCTTTCCGCCGCGCTTGACATGACGGGTAATAGCGATACGGGCTGCTTCAATCTGACGGGCCGTCACATTGCCGCTCTCGGTGGCCTGCAGACCATACTCACCAAAATCAATCTTATTCGCCCTCTGAGCCCTGCCCTTCAGAGAACCTTTCTGTTTCTGAACCTTCCGATATTTAACTCGTTTTGGCGATAGCATAATCCCTTATCCTGCCTTGTCTTACAGGGGCTGGTACCTTTTATTTTTTCGTTTAGCGTTTTCCTGATGCAGCCACCGATGAAAATGAAACCTGATTACTCGGAATTACATATGTTTCAGAGCATCAGGCACCTGTGGCCTTACCCTCTGGTAAAACTTCTCCGTGAAATATTAGCACCTTGATACCGATCAAACCGTATGTCGTATTCGCTTCGGCCATACCGTAATCGATATCCGCCCTTAATGTGTGGAGCGGTACTCGGCCCTCGCGGTACCATTCCCGCCTTGCCATTTCCGCCCCGCCAAGCCTTCCGGCGCAGGCAACCCTTATTCCCTGGGCGCCGAATTTCATTGCAGTTTGAACGCCGCGCTTCATAGCTCTTCGAAAGGCTACCCGCCGTTCGAGCTGGAGGGCAATGTTTTCCGCCACGAGTTGGGCGTCAACTTCGGGTTTTCGTACTTCAAGAATATTTATGATAGCTTCTCCGGACATGAACTGTTCGAGTTCGCTCTTGATCTTTTCGATCTCCGATCCCTTCCTGCCAATTATGATACCGGGTCGGGCTGTGTAGATATTTATCTTAGCCTTCTCAGCCGCTCGCTCAATTTCGATTTTCGATACACCCGCGTGATAGAATTTCTTTTTGAGAAACTCACGAATCTTAATATCTTCATGCAAAAGACGGCTGTAATTCTTGCCCGCGAACCATCGGGAAATCCATGTTTTGTTAATACCCAGCCTGAATCCTATCGGGTTTACTTTCTGGCCCAAGGCCCCACCTCCTAAACCTTT
>JAQUQY010000212.1 GCA_028715865.1 Syntrophales bacterium | reverse complement strand
GGAAGTAGATATGCGTTATTTGAATAGTCCGAAAAGAAACCGATGGATTGTAGTTTCCATGCTCCTGATATCGCTAGCGTTTTTTCTTTCCATTGCAGGTTGTTCCCAGTCGGATACGGGCAAGGCGGAGGCTCCCAAAAAGACCGAGGCTCCGGCCCCGGCCCCCGTTGCCGCGGCGCCCCAGGAGTATGACGGCGAGGCCCTGGTGTTCCGGGGCATTACCATGGGAGAACCATTGGAAGCCCAGTTTGAGCACTGCGACAGCAAGCCTGAAGGCCCCTGCTACAGGGAAGGAATTGAAGGGGATCCTTACAAGGAGTATATTATCGAAGGATTGCCCGATCTGGGCATTAGAACCACCGAATTCGTATCTCTCATCGACGGCAACATCGAACTTTACATGCTCGAAACGGACAAGGAACTTGTGGGAAGGCAGATTCTGGCCTTGGTGCAGGGCATGTTCGGGGATCCCGCGAGCGATGAAAGGTCCATGCTTGAAGGCGCCATCCCCTATGAGGTGTACTTGAAAACGTGGGATGTGAAGGGCTGCCTCGTCCAAATGAGCAATATCCGGACAAGCGAGCTTGATCCGGGCCGTTTGCTGATCAAGTCCGCGGAGTATCTCAAGCAGAATTGACGAATTTGAGATTGGGTTTTGTCTTTTTTGTGAAATTCCTGTTCTTTGAAATAGCGAAGTAACAGCGCGAATCTCAGCCTTAGCCTTGCCGTCCAGCCGGGTGGTGAATGCCAGTTTGCAAATGGGCAATGTCCAGATGAGAGCCCATCCCGGCGAAGGAGGGGGTGAACAGGTTTCCATATCTGTAGCAGAATAAGTAAACATTGGAACCGCGTTTGCCGCCCTGTCCAGCGACGGCAACGGGAGTCAGATTCCGGGGGGGGGTGTAATCGGGATTTTTTAATCCCGTTAAAATCCGGTGTTGTAGGGGTGGTGACGGTGATGTGGCGCATGTGAGTTCACGCTTTTCCTTTATTCTGCTGTTGGTATTGTAATGACGGCATTGATGAAAAGGAAAATTATTCAGGAGTTTTAACATGCAGTCCACAGTCCTCGCGCCTCCCGTTGGTCAGGCCTTAAGCTTGAGCCTGTAGGACGCTCAAAATCAAGGAAGGGGGTGATGTCCACAAGAGGCAAGGAATCAGAGAATCAGGACAAACGTTGGAATTAACATTTCTTAAACTTCTTTAGGAAAAGTTAGGAGGGAACATGGACCTGAAAGAAAAAGTGTATAAAAAAGAAATCATAGTTACCATTGTATTTGTTTTACTATATGTAATGGTCTGTCACTTCGTTTGGCTATTCGTACTTTTCCCCGGACTCCAGGTTGGAACTCTCTGGGGTTTTCCGACCCATTACATCCTTCCAATACTCATGGGATGGTTCGGCCTGATAATTGTATCAGGCATATCAGCCTATGTTTGCAACAGGTTGGACGAGGAAATAGAGGCGGCCAACCAGGCTGATCAGCCTGCGTCGGGAAAGGGAGGTGAATGAGCCATGTCAGCATTTGTCGTTGAAAATCTATTTGTCGCCCTTATTATCATAGGTGGTATGTTCGCCCTGTTTTATCTCATGGGCTACATAGGGATGAAACAGACGGCCGCCACCGATGACTTCTACGCCGCCGGCTTTTCGGTGGGCGCTCCCGTAAACGGCCTGGCAATGGCCTCAACCTGGGCGAGCCTGGCTACATTCCTTGGCGTCAGCGCCCTTATATTGCGGCTTCAGGTGCCCTTCGTATATCTCTGGATACAGTGGGGGCTTTCAATTCCTCTCATAACGCTGGTGTACGGCACGAGTCTTCGCAGAATGCAGGCCTACACGCCCTGCACCTTTCTCAAGATCCGCTACGGCAACGCCAGCACAATCATGGTGGCCTGCTGGATGATCCTCGTCTCCACCATGTACGCTCTGGGCCAGATGATAGGCCTGGGCCAGGTCTTCGAGATACTTTTCGCCGTCAAGTATGAGTACGCCCTTATCATCGCCGGTGTTGTCAGCGTCGGCTACATGGTAGCGGGGGGAATGCTCGGGGCGACCTACAACGCCGCCTTCCAGATGGTCATCATGATGATAACGCTCGTCGTCCCGATGGGTTTCGTCATGAAGGTAATGGGATCTTCGGGCTGGTGGTTCCCGCCTCTTGCTTACGGCGACATGGTTCCGTCCATGACTGAGCTGATACCCACATTCTTCGATACCAGGTATGATTTCAGGTGGTACTTCGCCCTGTTCCCGGCCTTTACACTGGGACCCATGGCGCTGCCCCACCTGGCCGCCCGCGTCTTCACGGCATCGAGCCTCAAGTCGGCCCGTTACGCCGTGGTTTGGTTTGCCCTGTTCCTGGGACTTCTGTTCAGCGCGTCCTACACGATCGGTTTCGCCGGCAACTACTTCCAGGCAACAACGGGTATAGTTATAGGAAGGCCGGACCAGATCACATTGATTCTTCCGCTGTACTACGCTCCCGAGTGGGTCGCGCATTTCGTTCTGGCTGGCGCGATCGCGGCGGGCCTCTCCACGTTGAACGGCAACCTGATGGCCATTGCCGCCCTTGTGGGAAGCGACATACTTGGTATCGCCGCCCCTGACATGGCGCCGAAAACGAGACTGAGAATCGGCTTCGCGGTTCTGGGTATCGCGGGTCTCGCGGCGCTGTTACTGGCCTTCAATCCCCCCACCTTCCTCGTGACGAGCATCCTCTGGGCCTTCGGCCTGCTCGCGAGCACGGTTACGCCGGGCCTTATCATCGGCGTTTGGTGGAAACAGGCCAACAAGTACGCCCTTATGATATCTTCGATGGTAGGCGGAATTTGCTTCATCGTTATTTCTCCCCACGTCGTCAAGAGCGTTGTCGTGGGCAGCGGCGTCACGGCGGCCCTGGGAATGTCGGGCGGCATGGTAGCCGTACCGCTTTCCTTCGCCCTGTTCATAATCCTGTCCATGGTATTCAACATGGTGGGATTCGGGACGCCTTCGCAGGAGGAAAAGGCCATCCTTGACAGGATCCACGGATGGAACGACTACCGTGAAGACAGGTATAACGCTAAGATCCTGCCATGGATCGTGGCGGCTGTCTTCATACTGATCTTGATCTGGGGTCTGCAGCCCTGGTAAT
>JAQUQY010000211.1 GCA_028715865.1 Syntrophales bacterium | reverse complement strand
CTATGTTTTTTTGCATTTGATTCACAATAAAGAAAGCTCCTCTGGATTGCTTTGGCCCTATTATATAATAATATCCGGAATCCCGGAAGGCCGCATATTTTTTCAAATACCCGCGTTCAGTAAGTTACGGGGACGAAAAACCGCTTTTCACGCCCTCGCGAAAGGCACGCCGGCACGCTCACCATTAACCAGAATTCCATGAAAATTTCAAACTAATTCTGCCCTTACTATTCTCCTGGTCCGTGTCAACACCTTGACTCTTTCACTGAGGCAGATTCCCGGAACCCATATTACGGACCGGCTGTCGGAAAGGACGGGAATTCCGCTCCTGAGATTCCTGGGAACCTTTTCATCTATGAACAGGGATTTCAGCTTTTTATGTCCATCCATTCCGAGAGGCTGTATCCTGTCGCCGGGACGGGTGCTTCGCACCGTCAACGGGCCGTCGAAAGCATCGGCATCCATAAAGGCCGTACCGGGCCCGCTGAAATCAACATCCTCCGCTTTAACGATGTTTATGGACAATACGCTGGAAATTTCATTTATGGGAGTCAGGCCGGGAATGTTGACTCTACGGGAAAAAATTACCTTCTGCCTCAATGCTTCCATCCTCACCCCAGGCTTCCCCGAATCAGGCTTTTCAAAAATAATCCTGTCGTACTCCCGCCGGGCTATGAGCCCATCTCCCAGAGCCGCCATTCCCGAAGGGTTTACCCCTTCCATCAGAGAGAGCACGGCCTCCACGTGATCGAAACCGCGTTCATGTCCGGCGGCAGACATGCTTTCGAGGCATTTTCTGACCAAGCGCCTTTGAAGGGCCCGGTGCAAGCCGCGAAGGGGGGCAATTTTTACATCCAGGGGTGCCTCGACGAACCTGAGTCCCAGGGAGACCAGGCATTCTTCGGCCCTCGCGTCAAGAAAATCCTCTTCATCCCTTATGATGACGGCCATTCTCACCAGCGTGTCCCTAAGGTTGGGATTGCAGGACACCTCCAGCTCAGGAAGCAGTGTCAAGCGAATCCTGTTTCTCAGGAACTGCTCGTCGGAATTGGAGGAATCTGCCACGCATGAAAGCCCCCTTATTCTAAGGCACGCCAGGACCTCTTCACGTGACGTTTCCAGAAGAGGCCGGATGTAAAGCCCCCCTCGTACGGGAAGCATTCCCCGAAGGCCGGCAAGACCGGCGCCCCGAAGAAACTTCATGAGTATGGTTTCCGCCTGGTCGTCAAGAGTATGCCCAAGGGCTATTTTCGAAAGCTGCCTTTTCTTTCTGATTTCCTCGAAAATCCGATAGCGTTCCGTCCTGGCCCGGTCTTCCAGTGAAGCCCTGCCTTTTTTAGCCGCCACTGCCGCTGGCGGGATCCTCCCGGTTTCCACGGGAATGGACAACTTTCTTCCCAGTTCTTCAACAAAGGCCGCGTCACGCTCTGATTCGGCGCCCCTGAGCCCATGATTAACGTGAATAATGACAACTGAGAATTCCAGGGGAAGAGCCAGGTCCAGGAGCAGGGACAGCAGCACTACGGAGTCGGCCCCTCCCGACAGGGCGACGCCTACCCGGTCGCCGGGAACAATCATGCCGTGGTTTTCAATTGTCCTTTTCACCTTCGAGAGAATCATGGCTACTCTTCAGAACACTTGTTTGATTAATTCATCGGAACAGGGCCGGCAGCTCTCCCATATCCTCGCAGCAGTAATCGGGATCAAGGCGAAGCAGCTCTTCCCTGTCCGTAAGACCGTTGAGAAAGGCGCAACTGAGCACGCCTGAGTTTTTTGCCAGCATAACATCATTAACACCGTCACCCACGACAATGGTCCGGTTCTTACCGGCGCCGAATTTATCCAGAAAAGGAAGAAGCAGGCGATTATCGGGCTTGGCAAAATCAGCCGAATCGCGTCCTGAAATATCCTCAAAGTAATGGTCAATTGCCAGGCCGCAGGCTATTTTGAGTGTAAAGGACTCCTTTTTGTTGGTAACGATGATTTTCTTCTTGTGCCGGAAATGGTTAAGCGTATCAATGACCCCGGGGTAAAGATCCGTGGTATCAAGAAGGTGCTCGTCGTAGTATTCCATAAATATTTCCAGCGCCCGTGATGCGAGCCTGCGGTGGTGTGGCCCGAGGGATCGCTCAATCAGTTTATTGACGCCGTCCCCGATGTAGCGGCGGATATCGTCCTCTTCGCGGACAGGAATGTCCAGGGCCGCGAGCGTGTGATTGACGGCCCCTATGATATCCTTTCCCGTTCGGACAAGAGTTCCATCAAAATCGAATACCATGAGGTCGATTTCTGTCATTTTTATGCTCACCATGAGTGTTTTGTCTGAATATAACTTAATATAGCAACTCCCCCAACCTGACAAGATGTTTTCGGCCGGGCAGTGGAGGCCGGAGCTTTTCCTTTGTTCCGCCATGCCACGGGACGCTTGCATTGACAAAGAAGTTTTCTTAATGTAGGGGTAAACAATCGCTTGGATCCTCACCGGGGACCGGGACGAACGGGTTTGAATGCCACAGGCCTCACGGTCTCTAACCCTTCTGTTTTTTACGGCTCCGGCGACGGAAGGAGGTAAGGAGATAATGGAAAAGGGCTCCGTGGCAATAATTGGCGCCGGGAAAGTGGGAACCGCCACGGGATATCTTCTTGCTTCGAAGGGATATCAAGTGGCGGCCTTGGCGGATGTTTCCGAAGAAGCGTTGAGTCGGGCACTCGCGTACACGGGTGGCAGGGCCTGTACAGACGCCGCCGAGGCGGCCTCCCTGGCAAACACTGTTTTCATAACCACCACCGATGAAGCCATATCTTCCGTCTGCCGTTACATAGCGGAAAGGGGCGCCCTGGGTCCGGGTAAGCGGGTCGTTCACATGAGCGGCGCCGGGGGGCTGGATCTTCTTGAAACCGCGCGCCGGTCCGGAGCCTTCGTGGCAAGCATCCACCCCCTGCAGTCCTTTGTAGATGTGGCCGCGGTTATAGCAAGCCTTCCCGGAAGCACTTTCGCCATTACTGCCCAGGATGAGATACGCGAATGGGCTGTCGGGATCGTCACCGCCCTCGGGGGCATCCCCTTTTTCGTTAACGACGAGGACAAGCCCCTTTATCACGCCGCCGCCTGCGTCGCCTCCAACTATCTCGTTTCCCTCATGCATATCGTCACGAAGCTTTACGGCATCC
>JAQUQY010000210.1 GCA_028715865.1 Syntrophales bacterium | reverse complement strand
AGAAAAAGGAGGTAAAAGGGTGAAAATGAATATCGCCGGAGCGCTTCGGGCAAAGGCGGCGGAGGAGCCCTTGGCCCGCAACATGGGCATCAAGGTTTGTGAAGTCGCGGAGGGATTCGCCAGCGTTGAAATGAAGATAACCCCGGAAATGGAAAACATTTTCGGCATGGCTCATGGCGGGGCCATCTTTTCCCTTCTCGACGAAGCTTTTGAAATGGCTTCCAATTCTCACGGAACCGTGGCGGTGGCCCTTAACATGAATGTTACCTACATAGCCGGCGCCAGGACAGGAGACGTCCTCCGGGCGGAGGCGCGGGAAACCAGCAGGACCAGGCGCACTGCCCATTACACCATAAACGTGCGAAACGGCGAAGGTGATCTTGTCGCCACTTGTGTTGCCCTGGTGTACCGGAAGGATCAGCCCCTTCCATTTTTGTGAAAGGCCGAATCATGAGAAGCGCGAAGGCTGGAAAAGTAGCCGAAGGAATCTGGTACTTCGGCCGGGCGGAATCGGGAATTTACCTCCTGGAGGGATCTTCATCCATGATTATCAGCGGCGGCATGAGCTGGATTGTTTCCGACGTGCTTGAACAGATGGAACGGTTCGGGATAGATGAGCCCCGCATTGATAAACTTTTGATACTGCACGCTCATTTCGATCACATTGGACTGGTTCCCTTTTTCAAACGCCGCTTTCCGGGGTTGACCGTCCACGCGTCCGCGGAGGCCTGGAGAGCCGTAAATGATCCCGGTTCCATTGAAGCTGTGAACATGCACAGCCGCGGCGCCGCTGAGCGCCACGGCCGGTCAGTCCTTCTTGAAACGCATGATCTTGCCTGGAGGAATGACGTGCAGGGCGTCACCGTAGCGGAAGGAGACAGTATAGACTGCGGATCCTTTGAAGTTCGGATTTTCGAAATCCCCGGGCACTCCCCCTGCTCCATCGCCGCTTACGTGCCGGCCTTAAAAGCCCTCTTTCCCTCCGACGGCGGGGGGATTCCCCTGGGCAAGACCATTATCCCTTCGGGCAACTCCGATTATACACTGTTCCAGGAAAGCCTGGAAAAGCTCAAAGTGCTTAAGGTCGATCTGTTATGCGCCGACCACGGGGGATATGTAACGGGAAACGAGGCCAGCCGCTTTATCGGGGATACGCTAAAGGCGGCGGCGAAATTCCGTGTTCTTGTGGAAAGGATATGCCGCCGGACCGGGTCGGTTGAATCAACGGTAAGGCGACTAATCTCCCTGTCGGAAGCTTATTCCGATAATTTTCTGCCCCGGGATATTCTTTATGGTATTTACAGCCAGATGGTCAACCATATCGTCTCGGAGATGGACAGAGACTCAGAGCCTGCCGGAAATATTTCCGCAAAGCAACGAAGCAGACCCTTATAATTATAAGAAGTGGTCTTTCGAAAAAGAACTTGCCTTTTTAACTATTTGTGATAGACCATGCCGCGTGAAGCGGAAAGAATGCAGCGGTTGTCCCATGCCCCGCCCTGAGAAATGTCCTTATATACATTAAACCTGGATAAACCCGAAAGAATGCAAGGAACAAGTGAAGTTTACCGAACTTAATCTCAATGAAAAGGTCCTGAAAGGGATTGAAAATGCCGGTTTCGTGGACTGTACAGCCGTCCAGGAAATGAGCTTGGCGGAAACGCTGAAGGGGCGGGACGTGGCGGTACAGTCACAAACGGGAACCGGGAAAACCGCCGCCTTCCTGATAACAATTTACCAGCTATTCTGTGAGGAATGGACTACAGTAAGGAAGAAGGCCCTGATTATCGTTCCCACCCGCGAGCTGGCTGTCCAGATAGAAAAGGAAGCCGCTCTCCTGGGAAGCCATCTGGATATTACCATGGGGAGCATCTATGGCGGAGTGGGTTACGCGGCGCAAGAAGAGCTCCTTGAAAAAGATGCCGACATAATTATCGGAACGCCGGGAAGACTTCTTGATTTCAGCCGATCGGGGAAACTGACGCTCAAGGACCGGGGAATTCTTGTCATCGACGAGGCGGACCGGCTCTTCGATATGGGGTTTCTGCCAGACCTGCGGCAGATGCTCCGTAAAATGCCTCCTCCAGACCGAAGAATGACCATGCTCTTCAGCGCCACTCTTGACGCGGCCGCCCGAGAACTGGCCTGGGAACACATGAATGATCCGGCGGAAATCGCTGCCACTCCGGACCGCATGCTCGTTGAAGAGGTGACCCAGGAACTCTATCACGTGGGCTGGAATGAAAAAATACCACTTCTCCTGGGCATCATGAAAAAGGAAGACCCCCGTAACGTTCTCATCTTCACCAATACAAAACACGAAGCCTACGAGGTGTCCAAGCGTCTTGAGTACAACGGCTATCGCAGCACCTACATGATAGGAGACCTTCCCCAGAGCAAACGGCTCAAAATTATCGGAAATCTCAAGACAGGCAAGGTGCGCTACCTGGTGGCCACCGATGTGGCAGCCAGGGGCCTTCACGTCAACGACCTGGAGATAGTCATTAACTATGACATTCCCCAGGATTTCGAAAATTATGTCCATAGAATCGGCCGTACGGCCCGGGCGGGAAAATCGGGGAAAGCCATATCCCTCGCGTGCGAGAAGTATGTTTATGGCCTGGAGGCAATAGAAAAATATATCGGCATGAAGATTCCCGTTGTCTGGCCTGACGATGGAATGCTTCAGCCGGACGCAAGCGCCGGCATGCGCTTCAGGCTCACCGACAAGGAGCGGGAGCCGAAACTGAAGTCCCGCGGGGAAGAAAGGGAAAAACCCCTCAGGCGCAAGAAGTCCCCCGCGGAAGCGCAGGAAAAGCAGAAAAAAAAGAAGAAAGTCCGCGAAAGAGAACAGGCACTGAAACCGCCGGAAACGAAACTGCCTTCCAGGAGCCGGAAAGAGCGGGAAGAGTCAAAAAGGAAAAAGCCGTCCCGCATCAGGACAGTTGAGGAGCGGCTTGACTATTATCAAAACAAGTATGGCGATAACTTCACAATCGAAAAAGGAAGACGGCCCGGTACGGTTCTTGAGGGTGAGCAACCCTCTCTGGCCGACGATGTCGGCAGAAAAGATGTCGGCAGAAAAGAAGAGAAGCCGTCTGTTATAAAAAAAATAAAGGGGTTCTTTGAAAGAAGAGTTATGAGAAAGTCCGGGAATTAAACTGCCGATTAAAAGG
>JAQUQY010000209.1 GCA_028715865.1 Syntrophales bacterium | reverse complement strand
GATGCTATCCTTTCTCTTCCCTCTTTACGAAAAGGAGGGGAAAGCTTATCTGAATATCGCCACCGGATGCACGGGGGGCAAACACCGTTCAGTGGCCGTGACAAATCGTATGGCGCGCTTCATGAAAGATCGGGATTATCTCATAAACGTCACACACCGGGACGTGAAAAGAAACTAAGCATTACTTCAGCGGTCCGGCCCGCTTTTCAGGGGAGTTCCGCTTTTTTAAGTATGTTGTCGTCGATCCAGCCTTTGTCCCACCACTCAACGGGATTGACGAATTGCCTGCCCAGAAAAATGCCGAAATGGAGGTGATCGCCTCCGGCAAGGCCTGTCATTCCTGAACGTCCCACAAGTTGCCCCGTGGTAACAGATTCTCCCTTTTTGACGTTGATTGAAGAAAGATGTGCATAGAAACTGAACAGCCCCAGTCCGTGATCTATGATGATCGTGTTGCCGTAAATACCCAGGTACCCCGTGTACGCCACGATTCCGCTGTTGGAGGACTCGATTGGGGCGTTTGTTATAGAGGCCAGATCGATTCCATCGTGGATGCTCTTTGTTACAGGCCTGCCTTGGTAAGTGTATGTTCTAACGTCTCCGAAACCCGCCATGGTGGCGGCGTTGCTCATGCGAAGAAAGCGGCCTTCCCATAACTTCCGGGGTTCGCTGCGGGAGCAGATTCTCATTATTTCCCTGTCATTTTCTTCGCGAAGGACTTCGTTGACGTAAATGAAGGCTTCCAGGGGAGATGTTTTATGCGTTTCAGGGATAATGTTTCTAAATGCCGGCATCGTATTCTCGAGGAATCTGTCGCTCAAGGCCAGTGTCCTTTTGCGGAATTCCCTGGATCGTATGTGATGAGGGAAGGTAGTGAATGCTTCATTGCCCGAGAGATCCCGCGCAGTGATGAATATTTTTACCCCTTCGCCGGTGGTATCCATGGGTATGCCGAATAGCGCGGCGTAACGGGGCTGGTTTTCCTTTTCATCATAAGGGTATGCGGGAAAAAAGGTTTCATTTACCATGACGCCGGTTTTTTTAACTGCTTCCGAAACCTGGTAAACCACCAGGCAGGATCCGCCGGGATTAATGTAGTGGGCCGAGGTCATCAGGGATATCCCGGGCGGTGTTCGGTCCACCACCACTTCCATGGTCATGGAAGACTCATTGCTTCTTAGAGAATAGTCTACTGCTTCCAGGATCAGTTCAGCCGGTCCATCTATGAGATCCAGTCCGGGCATGTCAAAGGCGATACGCAGTGTTTCGCGCATTGTTCCAGGTTCGGAAAAACTCATGTCCGCCAGCTTCCTTTTTTTTCCTTCCTGTTCAATAAAAGCCGCTATTCTCCGAAGCCCCCGGCCCTTGTCTGTAAATTCGACAGAAAGAGCACTGCTTGGCCCCACATATCTTATTTCCTCGGAAACCCTGATTTCGGGGTTTTCCCCTTCCAGGTAGACTATGCCCATCCAGGCCCCAAGAGCCGCCAGGGCAACAAAAATTGTTCCCATTGCGTAACGTGGCAGTTTTGTCATAAGAATTTCATCCTCGCTTATTGTGTGAGGGGAGTATAATCAAGGGGGGCTAAAATGCAAGCGGAACCGGCTCCGCCTGAGTATCTCTAAACAGGCCATTCCCGGAGGAGGACAATCGACAGCCCGATGGAGCGGCGATTGGAATGGATTCGCCTCCTCCTGAAATTGCCGCGGTTTTGGAATGCCGTGCTTTACTTCTGGTATTTTTCAGAGTATACTGCAGCATTAACTTATACTGTGGTTGATTACTGGTGGGCCGTGCCCTAAAGGATAATCTGAAAGGGGATAATTCCGGGATATGCTGAAGGGAAAAAATATTCTTCTGGGTATTACCGGGGGGATCGCGGCCTACAAGGCAGCTGAACTGGTTCGTATGTTTGTTGCGCGAGAGGCGAGCGTAAAGGCCGTAATGACGGCAAACGCGGAATATTTCATAACGCCGGTTACCCTTGAAACCCTCACGGGCAACAGAGTTTACAGCGACACTTTCAAGCCGACCGGCGAAAGGGACATAGCCCATATCGGCCTGGCCAAGTGGGCCGATATGACTGTAATTGCGCCGGCTACGGCGAACATTGTGGGGAAAATAGCAGCGGGCATTGCCGATGATCTGCTGAGTACCATTATGGTTACCATGAAAACGCCTGTTCTGATCTGTCCCGCCATGAACACGGACATGTATAGCAACCCCATTTTCCAGAATAACCTTGAAAAGCTGTCCAAGGGGGGCTTTCATATTCTTGACGCGGCATCGGGAGAGCTGGCATGCGGAACCGAAGGACCTGGAAGGCTTCCGCCACTGGAGGACATTGTCGAGGCCGCGGAAACGGTGTTGACAAAAAAGGATCTTCAGGGCACGCGCGTTCTGGTGACAGCCGGTCCCACCCAGGAACCGCTGGATCCGGTCAGGTATATAACAAATCATTCATCGGGGAAAATGGGATACGCCCTGGCATTGAAGGCGAAACGCAGAGGCGCCGAAGTTACTCTGGTAAGCGGCCCGGTTTCAATACCGGAGCCGACGGGTGTCAGGCTGGTAAAGGTCACCACGGCGGTGGACATGAAAGAGGCCGTAATGGAGTGCCTGGAGGAATCACAGGTTGTGATAAAGGCCGCTGCCGTAGCGGATTACCGGCCGGGCCGCCTTTCAAAGTCAAAAATCAAGAAAACGGCCAAACCCCTTACCCTTTCCCTGGAGAGAAATCCCGATATAATTGCTGAGGTAGGCATTCGAAAGGGAAACCGGATCGTAGTGGGTTTCGCTCTGGAGACCGACGATCTTATGGAAAACGCGTTGAAAAAGTTGACATCCAAAAAAATGGATTTAATCATCGCAAACGACCTGGGTGAGCCTGGAGCCGGATTCCGTCACGACACAAACGTGGTAAAGATTCTGGACGTTGACGGAGGTGTTGAAACTTTGCCAATGATGGACAAGGGTGACGTGGCCGACAGAATACTTGACAGGGTTGTTGGGCTGCTTAATAAGTATAGGAAACCATAATGCCTTACGATGACTCAACGCCTGCTCAGGGGGGTGACGTGTTGGAGCTGCTGGACCTGACACGCTCAATTAAGGCACGACTTTTCGAATACTCCCGTAACGACAGGGCCGGAGGGCTGGCCCTGAGCACCGATTTTATTCATAATTCCCCCGCCGATTCAG
>JAQUQY010000208.1 GCA_028715865.1 Syntrophales bacterium | reverse complement strand
AAAAAGCGTTTTTTGCCTCATATGCGATGAACTCGAGGCAACAAGACCAACGGCGGTCAATCTTTTCTGGGCCATCGAACGCATGAAAGGCTGCTTCGAAGAATGCCTGGGCGCCGGGTTCGAAGTTGTTGCCGGACGCCTGAAAGATGAATCCCTGCGGATACTGGAAGAGGACATAGAAACAAACCACCGGATCGGACGCTTCGGCAAAGACCTGGTTTCGCCGGGGAGCACCGTTCTGACTCACTGCAACGCCGGAGCGCTCGCCACGGGAGGATATGGAACGGCCCTGGGCGTTGTCAGGGCCGCCCACGAAGAGGGAAATATCAGAAAAGTCTTCGCCGGCGAAACGAGGCCGTTGCTTCAGGGTGCCAGGCTCACGGCCTGGGAGATGGTCCGGGAGGGAATCCCCGTTACGATAATAACGGACTCCATGGCAGGCCATTTGATGGCCAAAAACGAAATCGACCTGGTCATAGTGGGTGCAGACCGCATTGCCGCCAACGGCGATACGGCCAACAAGATAGGAACCTACACCCTGGCCCTGCTGGCAGGAGAGCATGATATTCCCTTCTATGTGGCCGCTCCCAGGTCAACCATCGACAGACGTCCTTCGTCGGGAGAAGACATCCCCATAGAAGAAAGGGACCCGGGCGAAGTTCTTTCGTGCGCCGGTGCAAAGACGGCCCCATGGGGAGCGGCGGCTGTAAATCCAGCCTTTGATGTAACACCTCAGAAGCTTATATCGGGAATCATCACCGAAGCGGGGATCATCAGGAAACCTTTTGACAGGGGCGTCATAGAAATTTTCAAAAGCTGAGGACTCCCGTTTTTCAAATTCGAATGGAGAAAAAGGCGTGAACAGGCTTTACCTTTTTGATTTCGACGGCGTTATCGTCGACTCCTTCTCCCACTATGAACAATTCGTCTCTTCATGCCTCGGAAAAATTGGGAGTCAATACTCGATTACGGAGACTGATTTTCTTGACCTTTTCGACGACAATTTTTACGAGGCAATAGAGAAAAAAGGGATTCCCCTTGACACGTTCCTGGAATCGGCGGCCGCCCTTGAGCCCATCGATTACTCCCACATCGAACCCTTCCAGAGTGTCGTGCCGGTCCTGGAAGAGCTTTCGAAGAACCATGACCTGGTGGTGATTTCCTCCAACCAGTCGGGTCCCATTGAAGAAGTTCTGTCCCGTACGGAGATGTCCCACTTTTTCAAGGCCATACTCGGAGCCGATTACGCGACGAGCAAAACGGCAAAGATCCGCCATGCCATGAAGAAATGGGGAAAAAAGCCGGAAGAAACGTACTACATTGGAGACACGGCAGGAGATATGCTGGAGGCGAAGCGGGCAGGGGTCCGGTCCGTGGCGGCCACCTGGGGATGGCACCCTGAAGAGCGTCTAAGGGCCGCCGCCCCCGACTACATTGTCAGAACGCCCGGGGACCTGCTCGCCCTTGACGGAGCCAAAAATAATTACTGAAACGCCGGCGGGGGGCATAGAGCCCCCCGCTGAGTTACGTTACTTATCAACGAATCGGCCTGATCGGGCCTTCTCTCTATTCCACTCTCTGGAACACGGATCCCTTGGCGCCACAGACGGGACAGTTTTCCGGAGCCTCCTCCTCGGCGGTGAACCCGCAGACAGGGCATATATAGTAGGGGTATTCCCTGCCGCCTGCTTCAAGATTCTCCAGCATTTTCCGGTACATATTGGCATGGAGCTCTTCCACTTCCATGGCAAACTTGAAACTGCGCTCGGCGGCGGCGTTCCCTTCATCCTGTGCGGCGGTTACCATATCGGGATACATGCTCTTGAACTCATGTGTTTCTCCCTCGATAGCTTCCTTGAGATTTTCCTCTGTGGTTCCTATGCCCTTGAGAACCCGCAGGTGGGCGTGGGCGTGCACCGTCTCAGCCGCCGCGGCGGCCCTGAAAAGGCGAGCCGCCTGTCGAAAGCCGTCCCTGTCCGCCCTTTCGGCAAAGGCCAGATACTTCCTGTTAGCCTGGGATTCACCGGCGAAAGCTTCCTTCAGATTTTTTTCCGTTTTTGACATGGTATAGATCCTCCCTTATATATAGATAATTTTTATCAGGCTTCCTTTACCTCCGGCGAGGCTTCCGGATCAAATGGGTTCATGCGAATCGCAAGCGAAAACAGGTAAGGATAGTCTTCTTTGAGATAACGCATGTACTGCAGCCATTCAGTTATCAGAAGGCCGTAGGCCCGCTCGATATCCCCCGCGATGTGACGGTAGTCCGATTCGCAGAGTTCTGAAACATTTACCCGGAATCCCAGCTCTTCCGTCAGGTGGAATATGGACCAGAGGAGGTTGGTAAATGTCTCATGGGCGATGAGCTTGGGATTCTGCAGCAGGTTAAGCATGAAGGGCCGATTCTCCACAAGAAAATCCCGCAGAGTCCTCAGATTTCCCCGGTCGCAGTCGATGTTGTGAACATAGAACGCGCATTCCCTGCCCACTTCCTCGAATTTATCATCAGGCCACTGGCCGCATTCAATCAGTCTTTGCTTTATCTCCCCCGAACTGTGATCGAACTTGGCGAATATTCTCAGAAGATTCGAACCGACTTCACTGAAAAAAGCGCCGATGAGCATGTTCAGTTTTCCCATCATGGCCTTTTTTTCCCGGTAATTCAGGAGTTCGTGAATTATCATGGTGACCAGAAGGACCTCGATGAACACAAAAGCGAAGTCTCCCACGAGGAAGATGAAGAGGTGATGGGGGTCTCTGAATATAAGGTAGTGCATCACATAAGCAATCGTGGAAAGTACTATCAGCAGTATTCCCCATATAATTTTCCATGTATCAAGCTTCATATCAGCCCGCTTTCACGTAAAAAGAATCGGTCTCCGTCAGTGCCCTCCCGTGAAAAGAACATGGACCCGTTCCCGGCAAAACCGCAGATTCCGGGACGGGTCATGGCAAAATCGTATTTAACCGGATCTTCCGGGTCAAAGGCCCTGAAGGCGGCGGTTATTTCAAGAACAGTTTTAAGGTCCGCCTGCCGCCTCTTTGTAAACCCGAGGGCCAGAGCCGCCCGGTGCATATGGGCGTCAAGGGGAACCAGGAGCATTGATCGTGGTATCCCTCGCCATCCGCCGGGGTCAATATCATCCTGGCGAACCATCCATCGGAGAAAAAGGTTCAATCGCTTGCA
>JAQUQY010000207.1 GCA_028715865.1 Syntrophales bacterium | reverse complement strand
CCTCTTCCACTTTCCTTCGCCCCGTTCTCCCTGCCGGATCATGGGGTAGCGAAGCCTCTCGGTGTCGTTCAGCAGCGCGGTGCCCGCGCTGCCCTTTGCACAGAGCGCTCCCTTCAACTGATGCGGATTGCCTTCGATCCATCTTACGGCGCCGTCTTCCACCGTCACCTTGATGGGGCACCTTACGGTGCACATAAAACACATGCTGTACACGTCCTTTTTCATTTAGGGACCCTCCAGAAGATAAGAGAACACAAATATTGGGAATCCACCCCATAAAGGGCGGGAACCTGTGAGCAGAGATTTCCTGAGTACCCTGCTACTGCCGGCCTGTATCCGTTTTCTCGTAGGAGAGAAGCGTCTGGTGCACGGTCCTGAAATAGGGGAGCCATCGCTTCAGGCGGCTGAATAGGATTCTCGCCGGTATGTAATTCAAGAGAAAGAAGAAGAAATAATTGATCTCCCAACCGAAAAACGGCAGAGGCAGACCAATCTCACGAAAGCGCCCTTGCATCCATCCCAGCGCAATAAAAATCGGCCAGAGGGACGCAGCGGAAAGGCCGAACTTGTTGAAGAACAGGTGGCCGAAAGCGTCATTTCCTTCTTTGTTGATAGCAGTATAACTTGCCTTGTCGCCCAAGCGAAGAGCTTCTTCGGACAAGCGTTTCATTTTTTCGAAATTGACGTTCAGTTTGTCCAGGTGGCGCTTGTTTACCTTGAAGACAATGGAAATGGTGAACTCACCCACCAGGACTGCCAAAATGGCAAGAAGAAATGTTCCCAGGTAATAGTCCGCAAGGGGATATCCGGTCAGCCTGTAAAGAGGAATCAAAATGAAATCCGCCGCCTCATAAAATCCCATAGCGCGCCTGCTTTCCGTAAACTTTCCGTCCGGCCCTCCCCGTGCCAGGGGAGGGCCGTTGAGAAGAACATCATGGCGCCAGGAACATCATGGCACCCAGGATTGTCCGAAGAATCCTGCGCTGAAATAACGGAGTCCCACATACGCGGCCAGAATGATGAAGATAATCTTCAGCCACTTATCCGGGATATACTTTTGAGTCCGCGGTCCGATCATGGAACCGACAAAAATTCCGACAAGCTCTATTCCGATCAGTCCCCAATCCATTCCTGCCTTGGCCACGGTGATGTAGCCGGTAATGCTTGTAAGCATACTGATAAACACGGCCATGGCCGAGGTTCCCGCCACCACGTACATGGGCGCCCCAACGAGACTCGTCAGGTAGGGAACGTAAAGAAATCCGCCGCCTACGCCGAGGAACGAAGAGATGGCGGCAATGACCAAACCACCCACGAAGGCCCAGATCGGGCTGAAATCGAAGTCCGCCCCAAAGAAGGTGAATGTGCTTTTTGCCAGTGTGAACTTCTTGAGGGTAATACCCTGGGTGGCCAGATCCTTTTTCTCTTTGACGCTCTTTTCAAAGGCCTGGGCCGCTGCCTTGGAAGACTTCTTCTTGGCTTGTCCTTTCGGAGTGAGCTCATAAACCATGAACGCCCCGACGAGAAACACAAACAGGCCGAACCATCCCTGGTATGCCCTGAGGCTGATCCTCCCTCCGGTCAGCATGGGAATGAAAATGGCGCCGGCAACGGAGCCGAGCGCCAGGGCGATACCGAGCGGCCATGCCAGACGTTTCGCCTTCAGGAAATTGATCATGCTGATCAGAGCGGAAAGACCGACCAGGAACTGGTTAGATGTCCGGATGCTGTCGGTCAGGGTCTTGTTCAGAGCCGGGTTCGTGGTTCTGAAGCTCTTGGCATAATCACCCAATCCATAGATGGTCATATGGCCGACACCCGCCATAATGCCGCCGAACGCCCCAACGGTCGAAAAGATCCAGCCGACCCACACTGCCCAGATAATCGCGAGCAGATAACTGATGTCAGGCGCGCCGGGAATTCCAAACGCTCCCCTTGGTGCGCTTACATCGATCTGACCGTTGCCCTTGCCAGCTGGGGTCTTGGCTACAGCGGCTCCCAGCTTGCCGCCGAGCCCGAGATTGCTCCCCACAACCGCGCCCTGCCCAGGCGTGGCCGCTTCAATCTTCGACGGTTCGGCCTTGGGCTTTTCCTGGGCAACCGCAGTGAACATGGCGGTGGTCAGCAAAGCCAGCGACAGAATGAATAGAATGACAGCCCCTTTCCCCAACCACTTTACCTTCCCCATTTTACCTACCTCCCTTAGTGTGAATTGACACAACCTGAAACCGCATTTCCAATCTTCAGTTCTTTGGACTCTGAGACAGCCACAAGATGCAGAATCTTGAACATAGATGCGCGCACAACCGGGAATTAGTGAACGAAAGAAAGTGCTTCGGATAGGCTGCACTTCCTTAACACATGCAAAATGGATTTGCAAATTCAATCGTGCATTGCATTTATTGCGATTCTGCAATACGCACCGGCACCCCGAAGGCGCAGTACCGATGCGGATGTCTCACGCAACGGCCTTTCCATATGAGGGATAGCCGTCCTGTTTCACCTTCAAGGCGAAGACTTAAGCAATTCGCATGCCTGCCTTCAGTTTCAGGCTGTATTCGCGAAAAAGAAGGCTTTGCGATGATTTCCTCAGAAGATGTAAAAAACTGCATCTGTGAGGTGCCTAAAAATTCTTGCACTTACAAGAGGTATGATTTATGTTTCATGCCGTATTTTGGGGACAAATGCCAAATCGCCGTGCCAGGTGCAAGTGCAGTAATAAGTTTGCATGCCCAAGGGCAAGTTCAGAGTTTTGTTGTTCAGGGTTCAGAGATTCCGAGGTTCTAAGGCTAGCGTTTCCTTTGAGTCGATTCTCAGGTTCGCCAATAGCCGGTAAAATGACCCAATGTCCATGCGAAACCGCAGGATGGATAGAGCGTGGCGAACCCGTCGGTTCCTGAATGAGTGCTTAATCATGAAGATCAGGTTCACAAGAGTCTTTCCTGAGACCCAAAGAAAAGTGTATCCCTCTCCAGTCGTCGCTGCTCTCCTGTGGGTCTTCCTCATGCTTCTGCTTCCGGCGTAAGGGTTTGCCTTGCAGGTGCACGCCGAACCCGAAGGGCTTTACAGTCACCAGATGGGGCACGTTTTTTTCCTTTTCAGCATGGCGGTATTCGCATTCTGGCTGCAGAAGACGCGACTTGCTGAAAAAAGAGGCTGGCGTTACATACAGTTCAGCTGCGTAGCCTTCATTCTCTGGAACCTGGATGCGCTCTGGGGGCATATGAT
>JAQUQY010000206.1 GCA_028715865.1 Syntrophales bacterium | reverse complement strand
AGAGGACGCGAAATGATCATCGGTCTTCCCGAGATCGCCCCTCCTGGAGCCTCTGGTGAAGTCGCTTCCCTCCATCGGTTCGGGAAAACATCTTTTTTAGCTCAAAAGCGCCCGCCCCAATCCGGGATTTTAATTGTCGCTGGAGAGGAATAATACTTGACGTTCATCACCGGTGAAGGGCCTGGGGAATGGGCTGAGACCCGCGGGGTATTGTTGCGGTCCGATGGAGGACTGTCCATTGTCAGTGACGCACCGGAAAAACTGATTTTCTTTGATTCCAGTTTCCGACTGCTTAGGGAAATGCGTTTTGATAAAAGTCAAAATTGGTTGCGGGTGTTCTCAGCGTATCCTCGTGGTGGTCTCATCATCAGTTCCGAATCGGACTTTTCCAAAGCCAGCGATGGTGTTCATCTCTTGACTGTCAAACTTAAACATTTCGATGAACAGGGAAAGGTGAGTGAAAGCGGACTGGAATTCCGTCACCGGGTGGCTCAGAAGGTCAGGCGCTATGAAGGCGGTGTCGGCATTTCTATAAATATGGTGGATCCCTTCTTCTTTGGCTATATGGAAAAACGGGAACGGCTACTGGTGACAGATCATGAAAGCTACCGCCTCCGGATGGTGGATGTGAAAAATCGACAACTGATCGGAACCTTTACCCGGGCCTATGTCCGGCAACCCTGGTTCAAGGATCCGGATGATAAGAGGAAACCGGCTTTTTCGGATCCTGAATTCTTCATGGATATTTCTGCCATAGTTCCATGCAGGGACTGTTTCTGGGTTTTCACAAGCTTGCTGAACCCTGCTAAGGGGGTTTGTGTCGATGTGGTCGGGGTCGATGGTGACTATCGGGACCGTTTTTGGTTACCGTTGCCCGGACTAACCCGGCCCGATTCAGTCGGAAATAGCCGGCTCTGTGTGACCGGGGATCGCATTGCCTGGGTATATTCCGATGAAGATGATAATCCTGTGATCAGCCTGTTTTCGTATTGATACTGTAGAACTTCATCACAAAGGGGAAGCCCGTTAATCAGACTCCCTAAGATTAATTTTTTAAATCAATAGTACTAACATCCGTGCGCGACCATTACCACAGTATTACAAAGCAATATGAAAAAGGGACTGTCCCAAAACATGCCCTCCCAAAAGCTGCCTTTTTTAAAAAAAATAAAAAAGTAGTTGACAATGTGACAAATGTCGCATATTATTAGTGCGACACGTGTCACACAAGGAGGTGGGTTCATGAATATCGGTGATTTACCGAAGCTGTCGGATGCCAACTACGAGATCATGCGCATAATCTGGGAGCTGGGGGAAGCCACGGTGCCCCAGGTGCTGGAGCGTCTCAACTCGGCGCGTTCCGAACCGATCAAACGATCTTCGGTACAGGTCCAGATGACCCGCCTCGAGGAATACGGCTGGCTGAAACACCGCGAGGAAGGCCGTACCTATTTCTTCTCGGCGACCGTTCCCAAAGACCCGGCCCACCGGTCCATTATCTCCGATTTGAAAGAACGGGTATTCGAAGGTTCCGCCGCCCGCTTGATGCAATGCCTTCTCAGCGAGAGGCGGCCTGACGAGACGGAGATCGCCGAAATCAAGGCGCTGATCAGCCGCTACGAAGAGGAGAAGGTAAAATGAGCGGTTGGATGCCTCTGATACTGAAAACAGTGCTGATCTCCCTGCCCGTCAGCCTGATCGGAATCTGGGGCTGCCGCCTGCTGCGCTTTTCGCCCTGGCAGCGTCAACGCAATTACATCAACCTGATCATGAGCGTTCTGGTGCTGACCCCGCTTCTGGTCTGGATCGGGCCGGTCTTGTGGCAGGTCACCCTGCCGCCCCCGGAGTCCCAGTCCCCCGTGCTGAGCTCTTTCAGTTACAACCTGGTCGTCCAGGCCGATCCGGGTGCAAGCAGCCAGTTGCGCTTAGGTTCCGTACTGGGCCTTCTCTGGCTCATCGGAATACTCGCCGGCTGTTTGCGCCTCGTCTGGGGAATCATCAGCGTTCAGCGCAATATCCGCAACTCGTACCAACCGGGCAGCGCCGAAATCTCGGAGAAACTGGCATTGGGCTCCGGCATCGCCTGCGACATGCCCGTGGAACGAATCCGCCTTTCCGACCGTATCAAAGGTCCGGCGGCCGCCGGTTTCATCCGTGCCTGGATCCTCATCCCCAGGCTGCTGTTCCGGCACATGGACGCCCGCGAATTCAGGGCCGTCGTACTGCACGAGTGGGCGCATATCCGCAACAGGGACGGGCTGTTCACTCTGCTGGGCGAACTGGCGGTCGTGCTGTACTGGTGGAATCCCCTTGTCCGAATATTGCAGAAGCGGAGGCTCTTGCTGCAGGAGATGATCGGCGACGAAACGGCGGTCGGGATCGCCGGCGAACTGGATTACGCCAAGGCATTGCTGTCCCTGGCCGAAAAGAGCAGGCGTGACGGGGAATTGAAGGGGGCATTGGCCTTTTTCGGACCGCTGGGTCTTAAAGAAAGAATCGAACGTATTTTATACAAGGAGGGAAAAATGAATCTGCAAAAGATGAAACACGGAGTCTTGTTCCTGGGGGGATTGACATTGGCCTTGACCCTGGCGGCTTCCGGGACCCGGTTTGTCGCATCGGCACACGATCAGAAGGCGGAGGCTCAGAATTCGCCGCAGCAGGAGCGAAGCGAGCCGGTGTCCATTTCATCCCCACCGAAAGTGATCCACCGGGTGGTTCCGTCATACCCGGAAGAGGCCAAAAAGAACCGCGTCAGCAGTCGGGTGACAGTGGCAATCATCGTCAACGAAAAGGGAGAAGTTGTTGATGCCAAGGTGGAAAGCGGCCATCCCCTGTTCAACGAAGCGGCATTGCAGGCGGTGAAACAGTGGCGCTTTGAGCCCTACATGGTCAACGGCAAGGCGATATCGGTCAAAGTTCTGATTCCCGTTGTCTTCAAGCTCTCCGAGAAAGATTCCCAATCTTTGCCAGAAAAGGAAAAACCGGTAAGGGTCGCGAATAAAGACGTACCGAAGCTGATCCGACGTGTCGAGCCGGAGTACCCCCAAGCGGCCGTGAACGCCAAATTGGAAGGGCAGGTCGTCCTGGAGGCCGCCACCGATATTAACGGTCGGGTGACCGAAGTCAAGCACATTGTTACGCCGGAAACGGAAAATTCCGCTCCGGAGTATTCGCTGCCGGTGGATGCCGCTACCGCTGCCCTGAAACAGTGGCTTTACGAGCCGTACATCGTCGCTGGCAAGCCCAAACC
>JAQUQY010000205.1 GCA_028715865.1 Syntrophales bacterium | reverse complement strand
TCCTGTCCCCGCTACCAAAAAATTTAGGGGGTTAGGCGGAAAGCTTAACCCCTTTTTGGCAGTTTACTTAACCATTCACATGTAACAACCGATAAATAGTAGTGAATAAAAACACTATTCTAAGGGGGAACATGCTGATGGATGTTATTGTCGAAAATCAGAACCAGGTTGATTCGGCTGAAATTATCGTGGGAATCCCTTCCTATAATGAGGCAGATTCCATTGCCTTTCCCACAGAAGTGGCGGACCGCGGGTTAACAACCCATTTCCCCGGCAGGAAAGCCGTTATCATCAACGTCGACAACAATTCACCCGATGGCACAAAGGACGTCTTTTTAGGCACTCCCACCAAGGCACCAAAAATATATATATCCACGCCACCCGGGATCAAGGGAAAGGGCAATAATTTCAGGAACCTCTTCGAGGCCTCGGTGGAGCTTGACGCGAAAGCCGTGGTAGTAGTGGACGCCGACCTGAAAAGCATCACGCCGGAGTGGATACAGTACCTGGGCGAACCCCTCTTCCGCAACTTCAACTATGTTACGCCCCTCTACGTGAGGCACAAGTATGACGGCTCGATTACCAATCATATAACCTATCCCCTTCTGCGAACCCTTTTCGGATTGAGGGTACGACAGCCGATAGGGGGTGATTTCGGATTTTCGGGGCGCATGGCCAGAGCCTTTCTGTCTGAAAAACTCTGGAATGAAAATGTGGCCAACTTCGGAATTGACATCTGGATGACAACCATCGCTGTTGCCAGAAGATTCAGGGTATGCCAGACCCTCCTGGGTACGCCAAAGACTCACCGGGCCAAAGATCCGGCAAAGGATCTCGGGCCTATGTTTACCCAGGTGGTAATGACCTTTTTCGACCTGATGATCGACTTTGAATATCTCTGGAAAGACACAACCGACAGCTGGCCAAGCAGCATATTCGGCTTCGGCCTCGGTATAGATGAAAAACCTCCGGCCGTAAAAGTCAACACCGGCGCTCTTTACAAAAGTTTCACTTCAGGAGTTGACAGGTACGCCGAGAACTGGGAGAGGATAGTCCCCCCGGGGGAGTTGGCGGAAGTAAAAAAGACCCGGATGATGCCCCAGAAGAGCTTTTACTACCCCAGCGACCTATGGGCGAGGATTCTCTTCAGCTTTGCCATAGCCTACCGCAATAATGAAATACCGCGAGACAGAATTATCGAATCCATGATTCCATTCTATCATTCACGAATTCTGTCTTTCGTTAACAGGACAAACAGGAAGAACATCAGGGAATGCGAAGAGTACTTCGAGAGTATTGTGCGCGTATTTGAAAAAGAGAAATGCTACTTGATTAAGCGCTGGGACGAAGATCAGAAAAAGCTGGGAAACAAACTTTTTTCCTGACGCTCTTCCATTCGCCCCTCCCGCTCGGAGCGCGCGAACAACCCACGGCATCACGGCTCCGGCGCTCCATTCAAACAGGAAAGGACGGAAAGCATCATGAAAGTCTTTGTATACGGTACCATGCTGCGAGGCATGCCCCGCTCCGTCTTACTGATGCCCGCGAAGTTTGAGGGGCACGGCCGGATTGAAGGAACCCTTCACGATCTGGGGAATTATCCGGCAGTAATTAAAGGCGGCGGGTCTGTCTATGGCGAACTTTACGAAGTCGACAGTGAAATTATTCGAGAGATGGACGAGATCGAGGGGTACCTTCCCTGGAATGAACCCCATTCCCTTTACACGCGCGAAGAAACCCATGTCACCATGCTTGGCGACGGTTCTCTTATAAGGGCATACGCCTACTTCGTCAAGGGAGATGTGGCCGGCAGCTGGGCAATTTCCTTCGGAGATTACCGGAGGCATCTGGTTGAGAAGGTCCCCGGAAGGCAATGGTATCTGTCCTTCGGCTCCAATATGAGTTCGGAACGGCTGAAAAAAAGAATAGGCAGGCACGGCAAAACCATGTCCGGTAATCTCGAGGGATACAGCCTGATATTCAACAAGAAGGTCGACGGAGGAGGCGTATACGCGAACATCTCCTACACAGGCGCCGGTCACCGATGTCCCTTCGTTGCCTACGATCTGAGCATCGACCAGATATACAGACTCGATGAATTCGAAGGCGCGGGATCCCATTATTTCCGAATATGCGTCCCCTTCGCCTCATCGCGAAGCGGCCCGCCCCTTATGGGACACCTTTACGTGGCCAACCCGGAAAAACTGACGAATGAGGGCTCACCCTCGGCCGACTATCTGCAGCACATATATAACGGATACGAAGAGCACGGGTTTGACACGGGCGGATTGCCTTCCCTTAGATCATGACATTCCGGTATCCCGGTATGCTTAATTTGAATGCCCGGACCAGGTTGCTATGTACTCAAGGTCCCCGGCCTCAAGGCCGGGATCGTGGACATCCCAGATTCCCGCCAATCCCCGCTCTCCCGCCGACAGGGCGAAGTGACACATGGCAATGCCCATGTCAATGTTCTGGAGCTTGATATCCTTGACCGCGTTCTCATATCCCGGCGTGCGCTTCAGATAAAAATGAAAGGCATCGGCCCTGCCTTCCTTGATTACTCGCCATGGCTGCCTGTTTGAGGCCGATGGGGCCAGCCTCACGCACTCCAGGCAATCACTGTATTCACCGGCATCATCATAATCTAGCTCGCGGGAACTGTGGTCATGAAAAAACAGTTCCTTCCATGGTTTTCTGTTGTCAGATCCCGCGAGGGTCCTGAACATCCTGTCCACCATTGACCTTTTGTCATGGGGGTATCCCACGGGGGTAACGGCGGGCAGGAGTTCACCTTCCCCCAGGTTGACCTTTTCAGCGAAGCCGCTTCTCTTGAATGTCCCCCCCAGGATGCAGGTCCCCAGGCCCATCATGGTTGCCTTTAAAACAATCTCCTCCAGGCAGTATCCGAAATCCTCCATGGCCTTTGGGCCGCTCTTGACGGTGCCGACGATGAAATGACGAGCCCCTTTTATCACGCCATAGGTGGTGAGTTTCTTCAATTCACCCGATTCCATGTCCCCGAAATCAAGAAGATGAAAATCTGCGGCGCTTCCGAAGGGCGGCGACGGGCGAGGGCGCGATTCCGTGAATCGCCCCAGTTCATCAAGACTTTCGGGATCAACGGGTCTGGTGTCAAAAGTTCGGCAGGACTTCCGATGGTGTATTGTTTCGATAATGTTCATAACGAGCTCCCTTTCAGACGGGAAACTGATCGCGTTAAATAACGTCGGGTTTGGAAACCTGATTTTCTCAGTCTTCGGTGATCAGGTCTGAAATCTGTTCA
>JAQUQY010000204.1 GCA_028715865.1 Syntrophales bacterium | reverse complement strand
TCGCCATGAGACCAACCATGGCTTCCTGACTTCGCAGGAATGACACTATTTTCATTTTTTACGATACCCTCAAACTTTTTACCATAAAATTGCCGATAGCGAGATATTCATTCCCCGTATCGATCATTGTCTTCACCGCATCGCGCGGAGAACAGACCATCGGTTCTCCGTGGACATTCAGGCTCGTATTCAGCAGGCAGCCGTATCCCGTGAGCCTCTTTATATCCTCAAGAAGTCTCCCGTAGAGAGATGATTCGCTGGGAACAATCTGCGGCCTGCACGATCCGTCCACATTGATAACGCCTTTCAGGTGCTTCCGTTTGTCTTCTTTTACCATATAGGCCATGGTCATAAAGCGGTTCGGTCTCCCGTCATAATCGGCCAGGAGATCGGCGGCATCTTCCTCCAGCATGGAAGGGCAGAAGGGCTGGTACCATACACGCTTCTTAAGCCGGAGATTAAGGGCGTCCTTGATATCCTCCGAATCGGCGCGTGCCAGGATGGAACGCCCTCCCAGGGCCCTGGGACCCAGCTCCATGGCTCCCTGAAACCAGAAGACTATTCCGCCCTTCGCGATAATCTCCGCCGCCTCTGACGCAATATCATCGCTCCGGTAATATTTGAGACCGCTGTCTCTGAGGGCCGCTTCTATCTCTTCGTCGTTGAAGGAAGGACCGAGGAACACATTGTCCAGGGGAACCCGCGTGATACCTTCCAGCCGTCTGCTCGCCTCGATGGCGGAACCTGTGGCCAGCCCCCCGTCTCCCATATGGGGAAATACGAAACAGCCCTCCACGCCGGGCAGCAGCCTGAGAAGGCGGTTTACCTTTACGTTCGAAAATATACCACCGGCAAGGCATAGATTGCCCATCCCCGTTTCACCCATGGCGTTTTTCACAAGTTCCACGATCTTCACCTCAAGGGTACGCTGCGCCATATAGGCGAACTGTTCCGATGGATACTGCCAGAGAATCTTTTTCAGCGCCTCGTACATCGCCAGCGAGGAATGGCTGCACCTGATGGAGAGACCTTCAACGGTAATTAGATCCATGAGGGGGTTCTCGCTGTCTTCTATGGGATAGGCATAATTGGCAAGGGCCATGACCTTGCCTTCGTCTTCGAGTTCACGCATGTTCATAAGATTCGTCACATGCTCGAAAAATATTCCCAGCGAATGACGCGCCGAAAGAACTGCCCTTCTCTCCAGCCGCCCCGGTTCCGTAAAAACATAGATCGAACCGGAGAGTCCGTCTCCCAGACCGTCCATAGTAATGACGACACCCCTGTCAAAACCGCTGCAAAGTCCCGCCGCCGCCGCGTGTGATTCATGATGATCGATTAGATGAAGGCGGTAGCCGTCAAAGCCCATGCGCTTCAATCGACTATCGACCATTTTGCGGCTGATAGCGTCGGTCAGAAAGGAGGGAGAAAACTCCGTCAGCCGGTACTTCACCCTCTTCTTGAAAAAGGTGTACCCTTTGGGAGGACGCTTTCTTCGCCGTATGAGATAATATTCCTCCTTCAAGGATGGGAATACCCGCGTCAGCGTCTTGGCAAAATCAGAGGTGGAAAGGGCGATATCTGTAATATCGGACCTGCCGATACCGGCATATTCCAGGCAGGCGTCGATGGAGCGTTCGGGAAATCGCACCTCCAGCTTTCTCCGCGTGAGACGCTCCTCATTAACGGCAAAGAGTATTTTCCCGCCATCCATCAGGGCCGCCCCTGAATCATGTCCATCCCATATCCCCAGAATCATACTGATTATCCTCTTCTTGCCATACCGGACTTAACCCGGAATCCATGACTTGATACTTCGATACACTCAGGACTAACAGTGCGCGGTTCGATCCTTCGATACACTCAGGACAGGCTAAGCTCACCATGACAGTGAGTGTCACCCTGAGCTAGTCGAAGGGTCGAAGGGCGCCCTTCGCCGTTATGACGTAATTACCTGTTTTGTCCCCCTGTGAAAATGCCTGGGCTTTCACTTCCTTAAACACCAGCCCGCGAAACGGATTCCACTCCTCACAAGACTTTTCACGCCTCCCCTGCGGACCAGTTTTGCCACCGTCATCATCTGCCGGGGTCTAAGATAAAACCGCAGAAAAGTCTTTCGCCGGAAGCGGTTGACAATGGAAGGCGCCAGCCCCGACAGTTCCATAACGGCGCTGCCCTGACTGAATTCATCGAATCCCTTCCCGGCGATCCATCCCGCTTCTCTCGCCTCATCATACATGGAAGACCCCGGAAAAGGAACAGCGCAGTAGAACTGAGCCATGTCGAGTTTCAGTGAAAGGGCGAAATCCGCAGTCTCCGAAAGCGTTGCCAAACTTTCTCCCGGAAAACCCATGATAAAGTGGCCCACCGTCATGATCCCCGCCTTCCCAGCCAAATCAACGGCCCGGCGCGACTGTTCGGGATCGATCCCTTTTTTTATATCCGAAAGCGTCTGCCGGTTCCCCGATTCTATGCCGTAGCTTATCATCCAGCAGCCGGAACGATGCATCTCATCTAACATATCCACATCGACTGTGTCCACGCGACTGTTGCAGGTCCATTTTATGTCGTAGTTCCGCTCTCGAATTTCCCGACAGAAATCAAGTACATAATCGCGATCGGCGGTAAAGGTGTCTGCCCATATGAAAAAATCGGTTATGCCGAATCTTTCCACGATATGACCGATTTCATCCATCATCACCGGAACCGACCTCCTGCGCAATCTTTTGCCATAATATGTTCCCGATGTGCAGAAGGTGCAGGGCCAGGGACATCCCCGAACGGGCAGCAGAATCACGTATCTCCTGCCGATGATGGGAAGACGGTAGCAGTCGAGATCCACCAGATGCCAGGCCGGAACAGGAAGCCTGTCAAGGTCCTCTATAAAATCCCTGTCAGGATTATGGACAATGACACCTGAATCATCCCTGTAACTTATACCCTCCACCGATTTTAGCGACTCGCCCCGTTCGATACAATCGACCAGTGCCAAAATGGTGGCCTCCGGCTCGTTGCGTATGATGAAATCGAGTCCCGGAGAGGCTCTCAAGCATTCATCGGCAAGGGCAGTCACATGGGTGCCGAAGACGGCCGTATGAATGGATGAACTGATCTCCCTGATTTCTCCGGCCAGCGCGAGATCATCCCTTATGGAAGGCGTGCCTGCCGCCCAGCCTGCCAGATCATAACCGCCGCTGGAAATCTTCTCCAGAAGGGCTTTACGTGTGACATTCCCGACGGCACAGTCAATGATTTCAACAATATGGCCGCCTTCCTCCAGAACGGCGGCTGCCGTT
>JAQUQY010000203.1 GCA_028715865.1 Syntrophales bacterium | reverse complement strand
AAGGGAGAAGGTCCGATATTCGACAAGTACGACATTGAAGAACAGATCAATGCCATCTATCGCGATCGGGTGGAATTGAAGTCAGGCGGTTCCCTTGTCATAGAACCCACCGAGGCGGTCATAACCATCGATGTCAACTCGGGACGGTCACACAAACGCGACGCCGAGGAGACTTCCTTCCGTACGAACCTTGAAGCGGCGGAAGAGATCGCCAAACAGCTGCGGCTCCGGGACCTGGGCGGCCTGATCGTAATAGATTTCATCGACATGATGGACAGAAAGCACATAAGCGAGGTGGAGAGGACCTTTAAGGAGGCCCTCAAAAATGACCGGTCCCGCATTCAGCTTGCCCGTATATCCAAGTTCGGCATTCTTGAGTTGTCCCGGCAGAAGAAGCAGTCCACCATTCAGGAAATCAGCTACACCACCTGCAGTCATTGCAGGGGAAGCGGCTGGACGCCTTCAATCGAATACCTGGCCCTCAACACCTTCCGCAAAATCAAGAAGGAGGCGGTCAGGCGCGACGCGTCGGAAATAGAAATAACACTTCCCCCCGAGGTGGCTTCCTATCTTCTGAACAACAAGCGAGGCGAGATTAGCAAACTGGAGCAAAACTACGATGTGTCGATATGGATTCTCGGCAGTACAGATATGCGATTGACGGAGGCTGGATTCAATATCGTCAAGAAAGTGGCGCCCCCGGTTGATGATAATGCCGAGATTAAAGGGGATGCCGCCTATAAGGCCTCAGTGGGCGCGGCGGCTGAAGAGGATGAGAAAACAAGCAAGCCCGCAGAGGAAAAACACACAAGAAGACGCAGACCCCGACGCCGGCGTCCGAAAACTTCACCGTCCTATTCGGGTGACGCGGAGATTACAGGCCGAAGGGAAGAAGACTACATAACGGTAATTCCCGGTGAAGAAGTTATCCCGAAAACAGATGAAGACTCAGAAGAAAAGAAAGAAGGAATTGTAAGACGTTTTTATAATTTACTTAAGTTGTGAGTGCCCGCGGTCAGGGTTTCTTCCTGCCCAAAGCTTTCGAACGAAGCACGGCAGCTTCCACGGCATCCATGAGGGTGGCCCGCAGGGCGCCTTTTTCCAGGGCCTTGATTCCCTCGATGGTGGTGCCGCCGGGGGAGGTTACCATGTCCTTGAGTTGTGAGGGTGTTCTGCCGTCCCTCAGGCATAATAGTGCTGATCCCAGCATCGTCTGGGCCGAAAGCTTCAAGGCCGTGTCCCGGGGCAGTCCCATTTTTACGCCGGCGTCGGTGAGAGCCTCGATAATGATGAAACAATAGGCGGGGCCGCTTCCGCTCAAACCGGTAACGGCATCCATAAGATATTCATCTACGGCAACCGTCATTCCCAGTGACTCGAACAGAGCCCTGGCAAGGGCCATATCCTCTTCCGACGCGTTTTTACCGTGTGCCAGGGCAGAAGCTCCTTCTCCCACCATTGCAGGCGTGTTGGGCATTACCCGCACCACCCGGCTTTCAGGTCCAAGAATTTCCTCGATCGTTTCCAGGGGCACTCCCGCGGCTATGGACACCACAAGCCCCGAGACCGGAATTTGTGAAATTTCAACAAGAACGCTTTCTATAACCTGTGGTTTGACGGCAAGAATAAGGATATGCGCTTCCCGTGCCGCTTCAATGTTGTTTGTTGTTGTTACTACCTGGTAAAGGGAAGCGAATCTTTTAAGGCGATCACCGTCGACATCGGATATGGTCAAATTTTCCGGAGACACCCCGCATTTAGAAATCAAGGCGCCCACGATTACATCGCCCATGTTTCCCGCGCCGATAACGGCGATTTTTTTCCCTGTTATCATAACATAAAGTCCTTTCATCGCTGGATGTTTTGCCTGCTTCCAGATTTATGGTAAATCGACGGTTCGCTGATTCTCAATATAACCCTTGACTTTTAGTTGATCAATCATTATTTAAACTCCTAGTTTATGCAATATATCAAGGATTTGTAATGTTTGTACTGGCAAATTTTGTAGAAGCGACGGCAAGAGTCGTTCAGATCGGCCTTAGTATATACATGTGGGTCATAGTTATAAGGGCCCTTCTTTCATGGGTTAATCCCGATCCTTACAACCCGATTGTGCGCGCTCTCTATACCGTTACCGAACCTGTTCTCTACCGGGTAAGGCGCCTTATTCCCACGGGGGGGATGGGTATTGACCTTTCACCTGTCATTGTTATTTTCGTCATTTTCTTTTTGCAGAGCTTCCTTGTAAAAACACTGCTCCAGATAGCCTCCGCCCTCAGGTAGGAGCGGCGGCCATGGCAGAAGGCGGTCTCATTGATGCCAGATCCTGCCATTCAGGATGCGGCGCATCCTTCAATTTGCTCCATGCATTCGAAGGGGGGCTCTCCGGAATCAGAAATCTGGAATCGCGTGAATGGCTGACTTGCTTCAAATCACAGAAACAGAAAAAGGAGTCATTTTCTCCATACGGGTTATACCGCGTTCATCGAGAGCCGGGATCGCCGGAATCCATGGAGGTTCGCTGAAGATAAGAATCACGGCGCCTCCGCTGGAGGGCAGGGCAAACGAGGCATGCATCTCCTTCCTGGCTGACCTTTTCCGCGTCCCCAAAGGAAGCGTAGAAATTCTCGGAGGATCGAAGACGAAAAACAAGCGGGTTTTTGTGGCCGGAATAACAAAGGGCATCGTGGAGTCACTAATCAGTGAAATATGAGCATGCCGGAAACTTCCCATAACCATATCGGTGTTCCGCCCGATTCTGAGCGATCAAGAGTGGTAAGGGCCGCCGGCGTGGTGGGAGCGGCCACCCTTCTCAGCCGGATTTTCGGGTTTCTTCGGGACATGGTTGTGGCGGCCTTTTTCGGGGCAGGCATGGCCACGGACGCCTTTTTTGTCGCCTTCAGGATTCCTAACCTGCTTCGAAGCCTCCTTGCCGAGGGTTCTCTTACCATCGCCTTTGTTCCTGTTTTCACGGAACACCTGAAAACAAAATCCAGGGAAGACGCCCTTCAGTTGGCCAATGTGGCCTTCACCATGCTTTCCATAATTCTTGTGGTCATTTCCGTGGCAGGCATTTTTTTCGCGCCCTGGATCGTCAGGCTCATTGCCTGGGGCTTCTATGCTTCGCCGGAACACTTCGATTTGACAGTCTACCTGACGCGGCTCATGTTCCCGTACATATTCTTCATAGCCCTGGTGGCGCTATCAATGGGAATTCTCAATTCACTCCGCCACTTTGCCGTACCCGCGCTTTCGCCGGTGGTGCTTAATCTGTCGATCATCTCGGCCGCGGTCTTGTTGAGAG
>JAQUQY010000202.1 GCA_028715865.1 Syntrophales bacterium | reverse complement strand
ATAACGATCAGGTCCGGAAAGGCATCCCTGAGTTCTTTCATCAGATGTCCTATAAAGCCCTCGTGGCTCGAATGGAGATTGTCCAGACGAACCATGCCGCCGGTAAGGTTCGCGAAATGAGCCCAGAAAAGGGAATATTTCGTCATGTAGTCCCATATGTCAGCCTGAATTTCCGGGTGAGGATGATCATAATAAATCCTCACCAGGTCCTCCCACCTGAGCCAGGTGTTCATGTGCCAGCATCCCGCGCGCTTCATGCCGTCCTTTTCTTTCCTGTCCGGCGTTATCCATTCGGGGCACCTCTCCACAATGTTGCTTGCAACCCCCACGTGGTTCAGGGTCAGGTCGAAGCATAGCCTTATTCCTGTTTCACGGGCAGCCTCCACAAATCGCCTGAATTCAGAGAATGCAGGGTCTTCAGCCCCCCCAATATAGGCTCCGTCAATGGAAAAGAAGTCCCGCGCCGAATATGGGCTCTCTGAAACATCGAGTTCTGTGATTGGAAGTAGATGAAGTGAGTTGAAACCCAGATCGGCGATCCGTACCAGAGCGTCTGTCCAGTCCTTCATAGTTCCCGATACTGTGGGAATAAGGGTGTACATCCTGATATCCTTCAAAGAAACCTTGTCCACTATAACCCGGCTGAAGGAAAGCCGGTCCCAGTACCAGTTATCACCGCCGTCCAGAGAGTATTTCATTTTAAATTGATAGTTGCCCCTCCTGTTCACCTGGTAGGACAGGCGGTGCACTCCACCAGAATCTCTTGTGAATTCCAGCTCCCGCCATTCGCCGTCTGGCGCGTCTATGTTTGTATAAAGGTGAACCAGCGCGTTATGGTATTCATCGGCCTGGATTTCCACGTGCAGGTTGAGATACTCACCCTCATAGATTCTGAAGAAATCATCCAAACCCTTGGCAAATGAACGTTTAAGAATACCCCTTGGGCCGATTCTCATATTGCGGGATTTCAGCTCCGGCACGGGAAAGGGAAGAAAAGACCAGGTCTGATCCAAATTGCCAGAGCTGTTCATCACCTTCATGGCATCCGTTTTATCCATCGTCTCCCTTCCTTTCCGCTTTAGGATTATTATTTCTTCCTCCTTCGCGCTCATGGATTTTCATAATATCATAATTCCCCCGCGTAAATACAGAAGGGGGAACAGTAGTTTCGACGATCTGGTCAGGGCCGCTTAGGGTAAAGAGTGGCGATATGGATTGCTCTTTGGCATCGATGGAAACCAGGCAAACACAAATAAAGGAAACTTGGCTATATGGGAGAAATTAAAAGCACGCTTGACCCTGTAATGGAGCGGACCCGAGACATGACCCTGTCCGATGAAGAAAAAACCCGACAGAAGCAGAGAAAAATCCGAAGGCGGCACATGTATGCGCACCTTGCCGGAAATAATATTTTTGTCAAGATCAGGGTGGTTTTTTCCATGGGAAATTAATTTTCATAGAATGTCTCCCAATAGTCTCCCGCTGAAAATTATCAGAAGCTTAATAGATATAGGCTTTTTGAACCCCCGAAATCCACTTTATCCTTGCGTTCATTTAATGACCGCTGGTCATTGACTATTGGTCATTTTAGATGTATAAGTGATCCAGTTAGGTTAAGGGCGATACACGTCGAGAATTTACAACTGGATTTGCAGTAACTTTCATAACTCCAAGGAGGTTAAAATGGTTCAGAGAATCAAAAAAGCCGCAGTGATCGGGTCTGGCATTATGGGAGGCGGCATTGCCGCGATCCTGGCAGGAGCAGGTGTTGATGTTCTCCTGCTTGACATAGTGCCCTTCGACCTGAAGGATGAGGAGAAGAAGGATCTCAAGGCAAGGAACAGGATTGTTACGGCGGGGCTTCAGAATGCCCTCAAGGCAAGGCCGCCTCTCTTCTACTCAAAGGAACAGGCGACCCGGGTCTCAACGGGAAACCTGGAAGACGACTTCGACAAGCTGAAGGATTGCGATTGGATCATCGAGGTCGTGGTGGAAAACCTGAAGATCAAGAATGATCTTTTCAAGAGAATCGACAAGATTCGTGGAGAAAATACCGTAGTATCCTCGAATACCTCCGGCATCCCCCTGAAGGCAATGTCCGAGGGAACCAGCGTCGGATTCCGGGAGCACTTCCTGGGAACCCACTTCTTCAACCCCGTGCGATATATGCACCTGCTGGAAATCATACCCGGCGATAAAACAAAAAAGGAAGTCCTGGAGTTCATCGCTTCCTTCGGCGAAAACAGGCTTGGCAAGGGTATCGTCTGGGCCAAGGATACCCCTAACTTCATCGGCAACCGCATAGGCATACATGGCATTGGAACTTGCTTCAAGGTTATGCTCGAGGAAGGACTCACAATTCCCGAGGCGGACGCCCTTTTCGGAACACCCATGGGCCGCCCCAAGACTGCCATGTTCAAAACATCGGACCTGGTTGGGCTGGACACGCTGAGTCATGTGGCTCAGAACACCTACGATCTCTGCGAGAAGGACGAGGACAGGAACGTTTTTCAGCTTCCTGGCTTTGTCAAGGACATGGTAGAAAAGGGCCTTCTGGGCAACAAGACAAAGGCCGGATTCTACAAGACCGAAATCACCCCTGAATGGAAGAAGATTCGAAAGGTCATGGATCCAGGAACCGGCGAATACGTGGAATACGGGTCCGTTGATTTTCCGTCTCTGGCGGAGGCGAAAAAGGCGCAAACGCTGCCTGAAAAGATGAAGGCGATTCTGTACGGGAAAGACAAGGGCGCCCGCTTCGCGTGGAAGGTTGCATCCTCGGGATTCATATACGCGGCCAACCGCATTCCTGAAATCTCCGACACCATCGTTGAGATAGACAACGCCATGAAGTGGGGCTACAATTTCGAGATGGGACCCTTCGAAAGCTGGGATGCCATCGGCCTGGCCCAGTCTGTCAAGAAGATGGAAAAAGAGGGCATGAAGGTTCCGGCCAAGATCAAGAAGATGCTCGAAAGCGGCGCGAAGAGCTTCTACAAAATCAAGGGCGGCAAGAAGTACTACTATGACTTCAAGAGCGGAGACTACCTCCCCCTGAAGGTAGGCAGCAAGGCCCTTAACCTTGAAACCATAAGGGCTCAGAAGAAAGTCGCCCTGTCAAACCCATCCTGCTCCCTGATCGACATTGGCGACGGGGTGTTCTGTCTCGAGTTCCACTCCAAGATGAATGCCATAAACAAGGACATGGTCGATTTTATGGCCAAGGCCGGTGAATACGTCGACAAAAACGGCGTGGGAATGGTTATAGGAAACCAGGCAGGCGGAATGCCGGGCGCCTTCTCAGCCGGCGGAGACCTTG
>JAQUQY010000201.1 GCA_028715865.1 Syntrophales bacterium | reverse complement strand
TCACCTATCACCCGGTGCGCGCGGGAGAAAATGTCATCATCAGGATGGCGGACTGGTTTGTCGAGGATCTTTCCGCCCGCGCCAGGGAAGAAATACAGGTAGAAGGTTCAATGATCACGGGAGGCGTCGACATCGATATAAACTTCGGGCCGGCGATACCGATGCGGCGATATATGAGGGAAAGCGCCGATCTTCACAGGATGCTCTCCGATGAGAAGCTGTACCTGCATCCCGAAGAATTGAAATATGCCGCTCCCTTCATGAAGCTCTATGTCCACATCATGCAGGACTACATGGACGCGATCTACTCCATGACAACGGTGAATCACGACCATTTGTTTTCTTACATTCTTTCGAAATACAGAAAAGACAGGATTCGGGAGGACGATTTCAAGAACCGCGTCTTCCTTGCGATTGAAAATATGCGCCGGTCCGGTTTGACCAACTACCACACATCACTGGACAAAAAGCAATTCTATCTGCTCACCGACGATGTCCATGAAAAGTATGACCGCTTTATTGAATTATCTGTCGCGGAGGGTCTCATCGCCAGGGAGGATGGATTAATTGTCAAGGACAGGAGTCGTTTCAGCGAAAACTATGATTTTCATACAATCAGGAAGGACAACATTATTGAGGTCCTGACCAACGAAATAGAGCCCCTCTCAAGCCTGACCAAATCGCTCAACCGCCTTATGCTCCTTCCGGATTTCTGGGTAAGGAAAAAAATACGGGATCATTTTATTGCCCTTGACCGAAAGCTTTTTGATGATGATTACCAGCAATATTACATAGAGGAAGAAAGCAAGCCGAAAAACATCGGCGCGCCTTTTTTCAAAAGGCGCTTGTTCGGCGGAAAGGGCGTGATTCTGGTGCACGGGTATATGGCCGCGCCGGAAGAGATAAAGCCGCTGGCCGATTATCTTTACAGACATGGCTACAGTGTTTACGGAGCGCGCCTGAGAGGACACGGCACCTCTCCGGAAGACCTGGCAACCCGCAATTGGGAGAAATGGTATGATTCCGTGGGACGCGCCTACATTATAATGAAAAATTCCATGAAATCTTTCGCCATTGCCGGATTTTCCACCGGGGGAGACCTGGCGCTGCTGCAGGCAGCGAACAAGCCCGGCAAATTCAGGGCCGTGGTATCCATAAACGCGCCGCTCAAGCTTCAGCATATTTCCTCAAAGTTCGCCTCCGTCATTGTGGCCTGGAACAAGGTGCTGTCGAAATTCCACCTGCAGAAGGGAAAAATGGAGTTTGTGACCAATGATCCTCAGAACCGGCATATAAATTATTTCCGTAATCCCGTAAGCGGTGTGCGCCAGCTAGAAAAGCTGATGCACGTTGTTGAAAAGCGGCTGAATGATATCAGCGACCCTGTGCTTGTTGTTCAAGGTACGGAGGATCCTGTGGTAAACCCGGAAAGCGGGCTGGAAATTTATGAAAAGGTCGGCTCTGACATGAAGCGGTTCGTCGCTATAGATTCGCGTTACCACGGCATATTGTGGAAAGAGGAGGCGGAAGAAGTGAAGGCAAAGGTTCTGGACTTTCTTAACAGCCTGTTTTAATAAGACGTTGAACGGGAAGTGCGGGGATCGGCAGTAGAACCAAGAAAACTACACCGCGAAAGGGAGATAGCATGAACAGGATTGAAAAGGCGTTAATGCACGGTTTGTTTGTTCATCTGCACCATAATATTGACAAGGTCATAGATTTCAAGGGGTTTCAGGAGCTTAACCGGCAGGTGGCAAAGGTGTGGCCCGGGGTCTTGCTGATAGGACCAGAAGCCAACGATGACGCGGCGGTTTTTCAGATTCCGGGTGTTGACGGCTTTGTTGTGGGCAAGATGGAAAGCCACTGTTCACCTTGTGTGCCCAGGCCCTACGACGCCGCCGCCACCGGCGCCGGTGGAGCCATGCGCGACGTGGTCGCCATGGGGGGAAGGCCCGTTTTTCTCCTGGATTTCATCGGCACGCGCCCCCTTGAGCAGGAAGTCATAGTTGGCCCCTGCGGGTTCTCCGGGCGCTGCGACTGCGGAAACTGCAAGGTAATGACAAGCCGGGATCGTCTCAACCTCATGATAAAGGGCATCAAGGACATGTGCGCCCAGATGGATGTTTTCGTAGTAGGAGGGGGATTCTCCACTTCATTTTCCGATATTGTGCCGGCGGTGGTCTGCGCCGTAATAGGGAAGCTTATAACTGAAACCCCCCTTACCAAGCCTGCCAAGAACGCCGGAGACAAAATCATCCTTATAGGCGTTTCCGGGAATGACGGCAACGATACGCTGTACCGGGCGGGACTTGTAAAAGAAATGCGGCCCGCCTTAGCCCTGTTTAAAGAGGAAAAGACCGCCATGGAGGGCGCCCTGGCCGCTTTCGCGACGGGAAAGATTAATGCCTGCTCGGACCTCGGGGCCGCCGGACTTGGCGCCGCCGTCTGCGAATCGGCGAGGTACGGATCCCTGGGCGCGCGGGTCGACCTCTCCAGGGTACCCCTTTCAGTCAAGGATATCAGTCCGGAAGAGATCCTCATTTGCGAAACCCAGGCGCGCTATCTCGTTCAGGTCGCGCCGGAATCCGTCGATGACGTAGTCCGGGCAGTGCGGGCAGTGACGGAAAATGTGGCGGTCATAGGGGAGATCACCGCCGATGACAAGGAGGTTTTCGAGTGCGGCGGCGAAATCATCGCCACTATTCCCAACAGGCCCTCGGAGGAAATCCTGGAGGAATTAAAAAGAGCGTGATTATTGATGTTGGTTATTCAGGGAGTTTGAAGATTTAAAAATTTTTTACAGGCGCATTGAGTAATTCAGGATGTTGATATTGGTCCGCAGATTGAATCTGGGCTGGTGCAGTTCCCTTCCACGTACCTGGAAGGGGATGTAAACAAGCCGGGCATTTCTGGGACTGATGGTAATTTCGTCAAGCTTCTCCATCCGAAAAGGAGGTTTGAGAAAACATGCAAGGGTCATCCTCATCAGTTCCGGCCCTTCCGGAATGGGCAGTGTCACGGGGTGTAAACGTTCCGGGGGAATGCCCGAATCGGGAGACTCTTCAGGCTGGGAGATGGTTAGACGCGCTGAAAAGTTCAGAAGGTTCTGCGGCCTGATCTTGAACGCCGGCGACCAGAAGTAAAAGGGCAGATCCTGGCAGTTGTCCCTGGCAACACGGGGCAGATTGGCAACCCTTATAAGATCGGCGTAGGATACGAGGGTGATGCCGGAGATGTTAGCCCGCAGACGGTAGAATGGAAGATGGATGACATCGCTTCCCTGGTGAGTAAAGAATCCGCACTCAAGACTGTCAAAGCGTCCCCGCGAATGTATCCAC
>JAQUQY010000200.1 GCA_028715865.1 Syntrophales bacterium | reverse complement strand
TTTAATAGCCTCGTAGGCGATACCTATTACAACATCAGACATTGTCCCAGCCTCCTGATATTTAATGGCGCACTCACAAAAGTGTCGCCATCACGCGCTTGAGGGCACGGTTACGGGCGCCATCGCCTCTTCGTGAAAATTCAATATACCTCCGGCCCCTGTTTCAGTGAAAACTTTCAACCAGTGAACCCACCACGAGATACCAGCCGTCGACAAGAACGAACAGCATCAGCTTGAAGGGCAGGCTCACCATGATGGGCGGCAACATAAGCATGCCCATGGAAAGGAGCACGCTCGCCACAACCATGTCCACTATGAGGAAAGGTATATAAATCATGAACCCGATCTGAAACGCCGTCTTAAGTTCACTTATGACGAAGGCCGGGATCAACTCCCGCATTCCCGTGTCCGCAGGCGTTTCCGGTTGAGGCGTTCCCGCTATTTTCATAAAGAGAGCCAGATCTTTGTCCCGGGTATGTTGCAGCATGAATTTCTTCAGGGGTTCCGTCGCCGCCGCCAGGGCCTCTTCAGATGACAGCTCTTCGTTTATATAGGGCTGAAGAGCCGTTGAGTTGACGGCGTTCCACACCGGCGTCATTATGAACAGGGTGAGGAAGAGGGACAGGCCGATGACAATCTGGTTCGCCGGAATCTGCTGTGTGCCCAGAGCGTGACGCAGGAGAGAGAGAACGATCACTATGCGGGTGAAAGATGTGAGCATGATGAGAATAGCCGGCGCCAGGGAAAGCACTGTGAAAAGAAAGAGGAGCTGCAAAACAGTAGCCGTCTGGGCCGGCTCTCCCGATCCGTCGCCTATGCTGAACTGGATTGCGGGAATACTGAACGGTTCGGCCCAGGCCGAAAGGGGCAGGCAGAGAAAGACCACCAGCATCGCAATGGCGGCGGCCACGACCCTCACAACCTTTCTGAGTTCATCCCTGCTTTTCACGGCTTGGCTCCAGCGGCGCCTTGAGGGCGCGGATACGGGATGTGTACAACGAAAGCTGCCTTGCAAAAGAGGTTTTGTCCTTGCCTCTCGACGTTATGGCCTGGAGACGGTCACGTTCCGCGGGATCTTCTATCCTGGCCAAGGTGGACATGCCGGAAGGAGATATGCCGACGACGATAATCTGGTCCGCCACGGTTACAAGGGCAATGCTGTTCTTGCCGCCCAGGTATCGCACCGAAAGGATTCCTATGGTTTCCGGTTGCCTGCCGGGATCGGCAGCCCTGCTCATGACTTTTCTCAAAAAGTACATGGCAAGAACCACGAGGCCCAGGACCAGGGCAAGAGCTGATACCATCCTGACCGAGGCAGCTAATATTTCTGATGTTTCCATAATTACTTCCATTTCAGCCGGATTTCACTGAACAAGTGGATCTCTTGAATCCCTTCGTGGGAAGGCATGGCCCGGACTCATCTCTTCCGGGGCCGCCTGCCGTCATGTGGGCATCCCCGGTCATAACCCGTCATCTCAAGTTGTTGACGCGCTCCGAATGGGAAACCACATCGGTAAGCCTAACACCGAACTTCTCATTGGTCACCACAACTTCGCCCCGGGCAATAAGACGATTGTTGACGAAGACATCCACCGGTTCTCCCGCGGCCTTGTCCAACTCAACTATGGAACCCTGGCCAAGGGATAGTAGGTCGCCCACCAGCATCTTTGAACGTCCCAGTTCCGCCGACACCTTGAGGGGAATTACCAGGATGAAATCCAGGTCAAGGGCTCCCCCGGAACCTCCCTGGCCCTTCAACTCACCGAAATCCATCGGGCTGACTTCGCGCTTGGGAAGTTCTTTCTCTGCTTTCGGCTTTTTATCGGAAGGCTCCGATTTCGGGGACGTCTCCTGGGCGGCTCTCTGCTCTGCTGCCATTTCCCTGGAAGCATTCAGGTCGTCCTGGACATCACTCCAGTCGATATCTTCTATGGCATTTTTTTCATCTGTCCCGCTCATGTTTCGTCACCTCTTCTCCTGAAATACAGTGTTCGATATACGTACTGCCTGGACGCCCCGACGTCGGCCCGGTTGCCCCTTGAATTTCAAATGGCCTTCCAGAAACACGCTCAGGTCATCATTGAAATACTGATCCAGAATGATCACGTCGCCGGGTTTGAGCTGCATGATATCCCTGCCCGTCAGCTCCGTGTTTCCAAGTTCAACGGAAATGCTCATTTCTGTAGACTGCAGTTCGTCACGGAAGCGGCTCGAAAACTCCCGGTCAGAATCCAGCTTGTCCGTCTGGTAGCTCCCAAGAAGCTTCTCTCTTATGGGTTCAAGCGTCGAGTAGGGAATGCAGAGAGTCATTGTGCCGGTTATATAATCCATCTCAAGCTCAAAGTTCGTTACCAGGACCATGTCCTGGGGAGCCACGATTTGAGCAAACTGTGGATTTCCCTCGGCCCGGATGTATGACACTTCCACTTCCATCAGGTTGCCCCAGGCCTCTTCAAGATTTTCCAGGGTACTCCTCACAACCCTCTGGACTATATTGTTCTCGATTGAAGTAAAGTCTCTGCCCTCAAGCTTGAAATCATCCCTTCCGCTTCCGCCGAATAGAAGGTCCACAAGGGTAAAAATGAATTTTGATTCGATTATGAAAACCAGTTCTCCCCGAAGCGGCTTCATTCTGAAAATATGCATGCTTGTGGGAAACGGGAGGGTCCTGAGAAAGTCCTGGTACTTGACCATGTCAACAGAAGAGGTGTTTATTCCCACCACTTTTTTCAGAAGCGATGAGACTGTGGACCTCAAAAGACGCGCGAACTTTTCATTTGTAATTTCCAGGGACGGCAGGCGCTCCCTGACAATTTTCTTGTGGCTTGTAAGATCGTAGGGCCGTACGTTGAGAAGGTCAACGGCGGCAAAGGACTTCTCCGTTTCAATGGCCCCGTCCGAAAGCCCCTTCAGGAGCGCGTCAACTTCATTCTGTGAAAGTATTTGAGACATAAATAAACCTTGCCCGATGGCATCAGTAGTGATTCACTGAATTACGAAGTCCGTGAAGTACACATTGCTGATGCGTCCCCGGCTTAAATAATTGTTAATCCTGAGGGATATTTCGTCCCTCAGGTGCTGTTTGCCCTCGAAACCGACAATGTCGCGGTAATACTTCGACGAAAGAAGATCCAGGATACCGTCGAGAATTTTCGGCTTTAAAACATCCAGCTCGCTCACCATGTCCGGGCTGGACAGTTCCAGTTCAATGGTTGCCTTAAGGTATCTTTCCCCCTCGTCATCAAGCAGGTTCACAATCAGGGTACCCATGGACCAGAGCGTTCCGATCTGCGGAGTCACATCAACGACAGCCTGCTGCCTGTTGTCTGACCGGTGCTGGTAAAACAGCCAACCTCCT
>JAQUQY010000199.1 GCA_028715865.1 Syntrophales bacterium | reverse complement strand
AACCGTTTTCGGTCTACTCTTTTCCTTCACTTTATATAGTTCAGAAAGGTCCAAGGCTCTTGCCGTAAACAGGCACGCAAACATTGCAGCGACACTATTCGTGGACGGTTTTTTCAGGGAAGTTATCAACACCATCTTCATGCTTGCTGAGAATGCAGACGTTCGGGACGCCCTTGTTCTGGATGACAAGGATCGCAGGAGGGCGCTTGATGCATTTATGGCCGCTTCTGCCGCCAACGAGAATTATTTGTATGTCTATGCCGGGTATTCCGACGGCTCCATGATCATCGATCCCGCCGCCTGGACGCCCCCGGAGGGGTTTGATCCCACTTTCCGGCCCTGGTATCTGGAGGCTATGGCCCTGCGTCCCGAGACAGCCATCGGCGTTCCTTACACCGAGGCCGCCACGAACGTGTGGGTTATATCAACCAGCAGGGCCTTGCGGCAGTCGGACGGCATTTATGCCGGCGTTGTTTCCATCGAATACCTAATCGATAACATCGCAACCCTCTTGAGGGAATATGAAGAGTACAAATCAGCTTACAGCTTTGTCGTCAACCGGCAAGGCGTAATCATTCTTCATCACGACGACTCTCTTCTGGGCGTGACTCTTCCGGAAATAGCCGAGGCCATGGGTGTAGAGGAAGAGGGGACAATGACTTATCGCATGCATGGCGTAAGCAAAATTGCTCATTACAGCGTGGTCCCGTCCACAGGGTGGACGGTGGTGACCGCTGTTGACAGGGAGGAGATCTTTAATCCCATCGTAGTCCGGGTAGTTGTTCTAATTATTGTTACCGGTGTTATCGCCCTGCTGTTGGGCCTGTTGCAAAGCATAGTCCTGGGGAGGCGCTTCAGCCGGCCCCTGATGGAGCTGAACAGGAAGATGAGGGCCGTGGCTGCCGGCGAGGAAAGCCATGGAGACGACGGTTATATGTATCCAGACAACGAAATCGGAGCCATGGCTGAAGAGGTAGGCCAGCTGGCGGCAACCGAACTATACTCGAAAAACAAGGATCTGCGCCGGGCGCTGTCCGAGATCAAGACCCTGCGCGGCATCCTGCCAATCTGCGCTAACTGCAAAAAGATCCGTGACGACAAGGGGTACTGGAGCCAGGTCGAAGTCTATGTCCGCGAACACACCGAGGCTGAGTTCAGCCACGGTATCTGCCCGGATTGCGTTAAGAGGCTCTATCCTGAATTTGAAGGGGACGCGGAGGACACCCCCTGAACCGCGACCCAATCTGCCGGGAGTATGGCGAACACAATTAAATGAATGAAACTCCCGGTTGACATTTTATTCCCTGGTAGTAGAATAATACCTATAATTTTCATCTCAAGCTCGACAACTCCTCATCATTTGACCGCGATTTCACTCGGCAGACTTCATGATGAACTTGCCCACGCTGGTTGTACTGTTCGTGACCGTGTAATGATCTAACATTAGCGGAGGCGATGGCTTTCCTGAATAATTGAAGTTGCTCTACATATCGGTTCTTTGTTCCCTGCAGGCGGGAGAGTTCTTCTGACTGAGCAGTAAGATAGTAAAATATTCTAATTAAGAAAGGGGGGAGGCGCCATGAAAGCCGGCTTAATCTTTACCGGGAGCGGTCCAATATTGATAGTGACATCCTATGAGTCATTTACAGATCCTTCTTTTATCGAAAAACTGAACGCCAAAGGAATAAGGAAATTCATTTCCTATGAAATTCCCGTCGAACTGGCGAGGCAAAAATACGGCGAGCGTTTCAAGGTAGTAATGGAGGATCTCTATCAGACCGATGACTTAAGGGTTCTCGATTACAATGGACACAACATTTTCGCGATTTTTTCCTTCATAGAGATGGGCGAACCCATCATGTACGAACCTTGATAGTTCAATCATGATTTTTTCAGGTTGCCCGGATCCGGGTGTTAAATCAGCGAGGTGTAAAATTCTTTACTAAAAAGGAGGTGTAACATGGACAGCATCTACAAGGTTATAGAGCTCATTGGAACTAGTGAAAAATCCTGGGATGACGCGGCTAAGAGAGCTGTCAAGAAGGCTGCCAAAAGTCTGGAGGACTTGAGGGTGGCCGAAGTCAAGGAACTCGACATCAAGCTGGAAGACGACAAATTTATCTACCGCGCGAAAATGAAAGTATCGTTCAAATACCTGAAGTAACGTTTAATGGTAACAAGGGAGACGTCGAGCATGATATGGGAGAGGGGTACAGGATGCCGTCATGGCCTGCTTTTATTTGAAGTCCTTCTTGAAAATCAGGACAATTTTTCCCGATGTCCAAGGGAGTTTTCATGCTGACAGATCGTCTCAGAATCCAGTGAGAGTCAAGCCCCGGTCAATCCGTGTTCTTAACGGTCCCGATTAATCTGTAGGAAAAGTTAGTCGAGTCCTATCATCATGGCCGGGGCTTTCCGGATCTGGTTGTCAAAATGAATAGATATTCAATCTTTAAGAAGAGAATGAACGATCCCTTCCAGATGTGCCAGGGTGTTACATTCCTTGACGAAGGTGCAGCAGGGTAAATACTGTTTCATGGCCGAATCGCCCGAGCCCCACAGGGGACGGATTTCCGGGTTAAGCCAGATGAGACGCCTGGCTCTTCCATGTATTTCTTTGAGAATACCGGCTTCCGGTTCGTAGAAGTTGCTTCTGGCGTCACCAAGTATGATAATAGTTGTTTTCCTTGTTACGCTGTTCAAGGCCAGGGCTTTGAAGTCCCGGAAAGCCTGGCCGTAGTCGGTGCGTCCCAGGCTTATGTCAAGCTCATCTCCGGACTGGATTCTTTCGATTCCCTCCTCGGGGGAAAAGCCCTCGAAGAGGTCGCCGGCCTCAACGAGGTTGCTGCAGAAAACAAAGGTTCGTATTTTCACCAGCTCCTCGTTGAGTCCGTAAAGAAAGAGCAGAAAAAAACGCACCACCGTTCTCACCGATTGGCTTATGTCGCAAAGAACCATCATGTCTGTGCGGTCTCGTTTCTTGTGCTTCCAGGAAACATGGAAGGGAATTCCCCCGAAGGGAACGGACCTCCTCTGGGTTTTCCTGAAATCCAGGTGTCCCCGGCTCCAGCTTCGACGCTTACGCCAGTAGAGATCATTCAGGCGCCTTACGATACGCTTTACGATCCCCTTGAGAACCTCCATTTCCCGATCGTCCAGCTGGGCCAGCCTGAAATTGCGTTGGCGGTTCGGATCCTCGCCCGGAGTTTTGACCGAAAACTCAAAAAAAGTTTTCACATAATCCCTTGTATATGCAAGGAGCTCTTCTCTGGCCTCTCTAAGCCCGCTTGCTTCTGACCCTGACAGGGGGGAGCCCGCCATGGAGAGCATTGCGATGTCGCCATCAAGGGATTCCATACC
>JAQUQY010000198.1 GCA_028715865.1 Syntrophales bacterium | reverse complement strand
AAGAAACTTCATTGTTATACTTTAGGCCGGAATTGGTCATATTATGACTTCCCACGAAGAGAATTTCCCGGTCAACGACTATCATCTTAACATGGGTCCGGGTTGAAGACCTGTCAAATTCAACAGGTATGCCCGCGCTTCGGAGCCTTTCGGCCGTTTCCGCGTTGGCTTTGTCAATAAATGAATTCTCATCGTTCGTTTTTTCAAGAAGGACCCGGACGCTCACTCCGCGCCGCGCGGCACGGGCCAGGCTTTCCAGTATCCGGTCGGGATAGTTGCTGCTGTGTCCATTTGTCTTGAAAAGGAAAAATGCAAGAATTATTTCCTCACGAGCCTTTTCGAAGGTATCCACAAGAACCTTGAAATACCGTTCATTCTCCAGAAATTGTACCGTCTCCCCCTTGAGGCGGTCGTCAAATGTAGAAGCGGATATTGGGGGCGGCACTAAGGCAAGGCCTGCGCACATGACAATGCAAAGGCTAAGTATTATTGATTTCATAACCTTATTCTTCATATGCTCTGTGGCCATGCCCTCCATTAATCGTGCTTATGATACACAAGGGAGGAGCCAAAGTCGATACCAAAACACCCGAAAGCACCGGCCGTCGCTTTCGGGTGTTTTGGATAGAAAGGAATACTGTTATTAATTAATCCAAACAGAGTTTCCTTTTCCTTGTCATGTCAGTCATCTGAATTTAAGCTCTTTATGCGGATGTTACTTAACCTCTTCAAAATCGGCATCCACAACATCGTCATCAGCCTTTCCAGGTTCCTGTGTTGCTTCGCCGCCGGGTCCCGCCGGTCCTCCGGACTGGTCTTTGGAGGCAGCCTTTGCGTACATTGCCTCGGCAAGTTTATGGGACGCCTGGGTCAGCTCCTCCTGGGCGGTTGTTATGGCAGAAAGGTCATCGCCCTCTATGGCCTTTTTCAGCTTCTGCGAAGCTTCTTCAATGCGCTGCTTTTCTGATGGATCGACCTGATCACCCATATCCTTGAGATTCTTTTCAACGCTGTAAACCAAGGCATCCGCCTGGTTTCTCGCCTCGATGAGCTCCTTTTTCTTCTTGTCCTCTTCGGCATGCGCCTCAGCGTCTTTGACGAGCTTGTCAATCTCCTCCTCCGACAGGCCGCTGGAGGAAGTTATCTTTATGCTCTGCTCTTTGCCGGTGCCGAGATCTTTCGCCGATACATGAACGATACCGTTGGCGTCGATGTCAAAGGACACCTCGACTTGCGGAATACCTCGGGGCGCCGGAGGAATCCCCGTAAGCTCGAACCTTCCCAGGGTTCTGTTGTCGGATGCCATGGGCCGTTCACCCTGAAGTACGTGAATACTAACGGCGGGTTGATTGTCAGCGGCCGTTGAGAAGACCTGGCTTTTCTTCGTGGGAATGGTGGTATTTTTCTCGATCAGCTTGGTCATAACGCCCCCAAGAGTTTCTATACCCAGGGAAAGAGGCGTTACATCAAGAAGCAGGACGTCTTTCACGTCTCCCGACAGGACGCCGGCCTGAATCGCCGCTCCAACGGCAACAACCTCGTCGGGGTTTACGCCGCGATGGGGATCCTTGCCGAAGATTTCCTTGACCTTCTGTTGGACCTTGGGCATTCTGGTCATGCCGCCCACGAGAATCACTTCGTCGATATCCTTCGCCGATACTCCTGCGTCCTTCAGGGCGGTTCTGCACGGACCCTCGACCCGGTCAACGAGGTCCGACACTAGCATCTCCATTTTGGCCCTGGTAAGCTTCATGTTCATGTGCTTGGGACCAGAGGCGTCAGCGGTAATGAAGGGGAGGTTGATATCCGTCTCAACGGAAGAGGAAAGTTCCATCTTGGCTTTTTCCGCCGCTTCCTTAATCCTTTGAAGAGCCATCTTGTCTGCCTTGAGGTCGATGCCCTGGTCCTTCTTGAACTCGTCCGCTATGTAATCGATCAGGCGCTGATCAAAATCCTCGCCACCCAGGTGAGTGTCACCGTTGGTGGATTTCACCTCGAAAACGCCATCGCCCAGTTCGAGTATTGAAATATCGAATGTTCCGCCGCCAAGGTCGAAAACGGCTATCTTTTCATCCTTTTTCTTGTCGAGACCGTATGCCAGCGATGCCGCCGTAGGTTCGTTGATAATTCTGAGCACATTCAGACCTGCTATTTTTCCCGCGTCCTTGGTTGCCTGGCGCTGGGAATCGTTAAAGTAGGCGGGAACCGTAATGACCGCATCGGTCACTTTTTCACCAAGATAGTCTTCGGCTGTCTGCTTCATTTTAACCAGCACCATGGATGATATTTCCGCCGGGCTGTAGTTCTTTCCCTTAACCGTTATCTGGGCATCTCCGTTGGAGGCTTCGGAGATCTTGAAGGGACTGATAGTGATATCGTACTGCACTTCCTTCGAAGAAAATTTCCTTCCGATCAGCCTCTTGATTGCATAAACGGTATTTTCAGGGTTTGTGATAGCCTGTCGGCGGGCTGTCTGTCCCACTAGCCGCTCCCCGCTGTCGGTGAAAGCGACTACCGAAGGCGTAGTTCTGTTTCCTTCCTGGTTGGTGATGACAACGGGATCCCCTCCCTCCATAACGGCAACGCAGGAATTAGTTGTTCCCAGGTCAATTCCTATAACTTTTCTCATGATATGTAATCCTCCTTACGCTTCAGGATGCGTTTTTTATTTTAAGCCGCGTGCTCCCCAAAGAGAGACGGCACTCGTTTTTTCTTTCACCGTACTGTTTTTGCCACGGACACTTTAGACGGCCGCAACAGTCTTCCCTTGAGAAGGTAGCCCTTTTCAAACTCTTCCACCACCTGGTTGTCAGGAGACCCGCCACTTTCTACCCGCATCATTGCCTCGTGAAAATTGGGATCAAATTCGCTTCCAATGGCATCAATGGCCTCGACGCCGTGTCTCGCCAGAGTGCCCCGCAGCTGCTCCAGAATCATTTGAAGGCCCTGGACGAAGGAATCGAAGTCCGCGGAATTGGAGGCGTGTTCAAGAGCCCGTTCGAGGCTGTCCACAATTGGGAGAATGTCCCTTACGATAGTCTCATTCCCGTAATTGAGAAGATCCGCCCGTTCTTTCTGAACACGCTTCTTGTGGTTGTCGAATTCAGCGGCAAGCCTCAGGTACTTTTCGTAGTTATCAGCCGCCTCTTTCCTTGCTTCATCAAGGCTGGAAAGAACGCTTTCGTCGATGATTTCCTCTCCTGCCGGCTGGTTTTCCCCGGCTTTGGCTTCAGTTTCCTCCATCATCTCATCATGCAGTTCCCTTTTTTTCTTTTTTCGCGTCATCGTTCCAATCCGCCGAGATTTTATTTGTCATGCTACTCTTCAGGCCGCTTGAACAGTTTATAGTCGACCATTTCACAGATTACTTGGGCAGC
>JAQUQY010000197.1 GCA_028715865.1 Syntrophales bacterium | reverse complement strand
AGGTGGTTGACATGGGGTCGCTGGGGTCCGTTGGCAATGCATCACTGTTCAACGACACCTTAACTTTTGCTTTTTCAAGATGGGGGATCAGAAAATCATAGATGTATTTTCCCTTTGTTCCCTCTTCAAACAGGGCTTGGAATTCTTTCGGTGAGATAAGCCCACTGGTTTTCGCTTTATTCATAACCGCAGACAATGATTTGTCTGTTTCAGACATCGGAGTGATTGTTTTCGGGGAAACTACCGGTCGCAAGTTTCTTGTGCGTTCGCTTCTTCCCGTAGAAACATCAAACAAGTTTTCAGTCGGAGTCAGCATGGACTTCGGGAGGATCTTCTCGACGGAATACATCTCCGTAATGGACACATCCTTGTCGGAGAATATGACGTAGTTGTAGTGGCCTTCTCCCTTCCCCCTGGAAGCCGCGTCAAGGTACTTTATCCCCCGGATACCGAGGGAGTGGAGGTAGTCGGAAGCGGCTTTGTCATCTGGTTCGTTTCTAATGGCACCGCCTGATTTATCAAACATCTCCTGCCCTTTTTGGCGGGACAAATTATTGTAAAGACTACTCCCCTTCATGCGCAATGGTGCTGTAGTTTCCTTGTGTAATTGTCCTTTGTATAGATAAAAATCTGACTTATCCTTGGCGGGTATGTTCTTTATGATGTCTATATTTTCAAGTGCCGCCTTCACCTTCTCGCTCTGCTTCGACAGCGGCATATCCCACTGGAGGTATTCGTCATCGGCGGGGGCTAGCTCGACTTTGTAGAGGCGGCCCAATTTTTCCCCGGTAATTTTTTCGTAGTCTTCTGCGCTAGGCATTGTGGCATGGGTTCGCTCCTCCCCGTCGTAGCCACGAAGGCGGTCTCCGTTTTTATCAACACCGTACACCGTAACCGCCCAATCACCGGGATACCTAAAATCTTTGTGGAGCTTTACAACCCTATCCTGCCCCCCATAGGACGGGACTATTGTCCCTGGTGCAAAATACTTTGCCAACTGTTCATCGTTAAGCCATACGCCCCGCTGCAATTTATCCCGATAATACTCCGCCACCTCCTTCGACCCGGCGAAGTATAGCCCGTACCCATACGCCTGCGCTCCCTCTCCTGTGCCGATCTTCCCTGTGTCGAACCTTTCAAAGGTGTGCGGCGAACCGTGCCATGCGGCGGAATACTGCTCTCCCCTTCCCCTGGTTCCCCCTTCCCTCCCGAAAATCTCCCCGCTCTCCAGGTCTCTGACCACTCCCCCGGCGGTTCTCTTCCCGAAGGCCGCCATGATGTTGTCGATAAAATCAAGGATCTTCTGGACGATTCTCCCGATTGCGGTCCCTTCCTCGCGTTCCCCGGCCCGGATGTCGGCAATCAGGTTGGCAATGTCCTCCTCGCCGCCGATCTTTTCCTTGTTGGCTCCCTTCATCTTTCCTAACTTAACGAGGATACGCGCCCTGTGGGAAAGCAGTTTGTAGTCTGCTTCACTGATGATCCCCGCATCGATCAGGGCATGCACTGATTCATGGTGCAACGTCCACTTCCCGGCCTTCCCCCGGACAAGGCGGATATTGCCCTCGCCATAGGCCCCGGTAATGGTCTCGTTTTCTTCATCGATCTTCCGGCCATAGGCCATTCTGAAATTGACTTCTTTCGGGCTGATGTGATCCACGGCCTCAATAGTGAGAAACTTGTTTCCACTGGTCCTGATATAAATAGGTCCGTTCGGTGAAGGCTGTACGACCTCCTGCCCCTTGAAGATGTTTTGAACGTCGGAGAGGGACCAACCGGTGGTACTGGTTGGCGTCTGGGTATACTGAGCGAAGGAGGTAGGTGTCTTATCGGTTACCTGTGGGGTGGGGATCGCTTTCATATCTTCATCAACCCGCTCCCGATCTTTCAACTGTGCAATCAGGTCGGGGTTCGTGTACCACTTTTCCCATTTGGATATTTCATCAAGAACCTTCTTGCGGGCGGCCTTGAGCTGGTCCTTGTTGTTTCTGTCGGTAATCCCATAGGCCTTCGCAGCATCTTCAGTAAGTTGTAGTTTCCCTTCGCCCCGGAGCGCAGCATTGATTGTTCGGGCATCCTTCTCTAGGGATAACTGAATTGCTGTTGCCTTTTTCGCCTGTTCTTCCCTGATCTGCCTTATCATGGACCGGACATTGGTAACTCCGATCTGTTTGGCGATTATGTTCATCACCTCCCGATCATCTGCGGAAACCTCTTTCCCCGATCCGGGAGGATATGTCTGAACATAGCCCTCAAGAAACCCCTGAATAACGTCAGGAGAGATCTGGCCTTCCTGAGCTTCAGGTATGGCAGTGACATCCTTGGAAGGCACAGGAGGCTCAAGACCAAGGTTTTCTTGTTCAGGAACTACGTTTTCAAGAGGGATTTCTCCTTGTGTTGGCTGCTCCGGGGGAGTCATTCCCGGGGTCACTATCGCAGGAGGGACAAAACTCTCATCCATTGCAGGAGGATTCGCAAGCCCATCGGGATCTACTGCATCTTTGAGTGCTCTGATCTTTTGTTCGAGATCGTCCTTGTCAAGTTCCTTCTCAACATCAGTCTTGTCCCGGAATACTTTATTGTAAACCCCGCCAGCGCCAGCCATCAGGAAAGAAGTCATGACGGTATAGGGTAGGACTTCTTTTGCGGACTGAAGCCAATCCTCCGGGCTCCCCCAATCCCGTCCTTCGCCATAACCGGCCTTTGCCTCGACTCTCTGTTGGCCCATTTGCGTAATTGTTTCAGTGACCCCTTCAGAAAGGTTGACCCCGGCAATTTTCCCCATTGCTTTCACAATCTTCTTCATAACGCTGGGAGGGACCGCTTTTGCACCTGGTATTGCACCACGTCCGAAAATGATTGCAAGATCCAATGCATTCCCGATCGCTTCCGGCCCTGCTTCCCACATTCCGGATTCTTGGGCAAGGTTCATGAACTGATCCTTGAATGCATCTTCTTGAGCTTTGTCAATCCTCCTTCCATATAACTTCATGCTTTCGGCGTTCAAACGTTCAAGCCAATTCTGCATTGTGCCATAACTTTGGGCTCTGTGCGCTGCAAGCCCAGCGCCAGCCATTCCCGCAGCCGCACCGGGGAGGCTCAATGGCCCTCCCATAGGGAGGCTGCTTGCTATCGATGCCCCCATTGACATGCCAGTAAACCCGATATTCCCAGCCATGTTCACAAGTTCCTGCTTTGTAATCAGGCCGGGGATGAAGTCACCTGAGTTTGCATACTCTCTTGACAGGTCTTCATTCCGTTTATTTACCCACGAAATAAACTTGTCCCCGATCCCCTGATCGGCAACACTTGCTCCTTCAACACCCTGAACGGCGGAAAGGCCGGCAGCCAATAGGTTTTCAGGAACCCGCATTGCAGTCTTCGCTATC
>JAQUQY010000196.1 GCA_028715865.1 Syntrophales bacterium | reverse complement strand
CCTTGTAGGTTTTCCGGGCCGTTTCCTTGACCCGCTCGAGTGTTTTCGGATCCAGCCTGGCAGGCGTCTTGTTTTCTCCCTGGCCATAAAGAAACTTGTCCTCAAGGGACAGTATGTTCGACGTGGGAATGGTTTCCGAGGGTGTCAGCGCCATGACCTGGTCATTACCTATAACGCCGCATGTCACCTCCATGCCCTGAATGTGTTCTTCAACAAGGGCATCGGGATCCCATTGAAGGGCCGCTTCGACAGCCCCGGAAACCTCATCGGGACGGTCAACCCTGCTCACGGCAGTACTGCAGCCCTCTCGCGTCGGTTTAACAACACAGGGATATCCTATTTCACTTTCAATCCTGGCAATTACGGCCTCCGGGTCATGAACCCACTCTTTTCCGGTAACACGGACGGTCTTGGGCACTCCGATTCCTTCCTGGGCAAGAAGCCTCCGCGAAACATATTTGTTCATTCCCAAGGCCGAAGCCAGAACGCCCGATCCCACGTAAGGAATATTGAGAAGCTCCAGAACCCCCTGAAAACATCCGTCTTCACCGTACTTTCCATGAAGCGCTATATAGACGACATCCACGAAATTCTTAAGCTCTTCAAAGGGGATCCGGCGGGCCTCTTCTTTCAGATCATCCTCTATGTCGGCTGTGGCATTTCTCATGAGATGCTTCAGGGGAATCAGCCAGAGGCCTCCCCGTCCATCCATGAATATCGGAAGGGCTTCGTAGCGGTGTTTAGGCAACTTGCCGAAAATATTGCGCCCGCTTTCGAGGGAAATTTCACGCTCTGAAGAAATTCCTCCCATAACAACACCCACGCGAATTTTCGATGACCCAGGGTCCTTCTTTTCTGTCTCTGTCATAATCAGCATCCGTTTAATATTATTATGTATAAGGCTTATACTGACAAAAAGCAGCCTTGTAAAGGCCTTTCTGCCAGACTAACCAAAATGTACAGGGAATCACAGGACTTTTTATGCCGCCCTTCATTCACTGAAATTGTCCTGCCCGAAAAATATTCAGCATCGCCGAAGAGCTTTCTCTAAAGAGGCCCCTGCTTGGCTGCATGTATGGAAATGGAAATGTCAACCAAGCGGGATATGATGTCGCTTGGCGACATGCCGGACTCGGCGGCCTGTTCAAAGAAAAATGATGAAGGCGCCATGCCTGCTGAAGAATTGGGATCGGTGATAAACACCTCTCCGCTTTTCAGGTAGAAACCATCAATTCTCCCGTAGCACCGAAACCCCAAGCTTTGAAAGGCCCTGACCACCTCACTCTTTATGGTCTCCACTGCTTCGCCGGGAATCGACTTCGGAGGCGTAAACTTACGGCATTGGCCTGGCATGTACTTGTCGTCATAGGTAAAAAAGGAGCTTCGGGGCTGAATCTCCGTCACCGCGAGAGGAATGGGAAAGCCATTTTCCTCTAGAACAATGGAAGAAAACTCAATACCTTCAAGATACTCTTCCACCAGAACCTCACTGTCCCAGATAAGGGCGGCATCTATTCCGCCTGCGATTTGATCGGGGTTACGTATAATAGTCACGCCGAAACTGGATCCTTCCCTGATCGGCTTTGTAACCAGTGGGAACCCGAAGGTTGATGAAAGCCTTTCTGAAACGGCATCCCCGTCAGACTTCCATTCCACCTCGCTTATGACAATGCTTCGAGGCACACCAATACCAGACTCTTTCAACAGCCGCTGCTGGACGTCCTTGTCCATGCCCAGGGCCGAGGCCAGAACGCCCGACCCCGTGTATGGGATTCCAAGCAACTCAAGCAACCCTTGAATGCAGCCGTCGTCACCGTATTTCCCGTGTAGCGCGATAAAAGCCACATTGATCAAATCGCCCAGATCCTCATAAGAAATCCTTTCGGCTTCCCCGGCCAGCCGTTCGGCAATGTCAACGGTCGTGTTCTGGGAAACGAGCTTCCATGGAAGCACCCAGATACCGCCATCGCCGTCCATGAAAAGGGGAACGGCCTCGTAGCGATCCCTGTCAAGGTTGTCGTAGACATTTCTTCCGCTGTTCAGGGATACCTCTCGCTCCGATGACATACCGCCAAAGATTATTCCCACACGAAGCTTATCATCTCTGATTGTCACAATGGTTCTCCGTTTTTTTGGATCACAAGAAGTATTTATTTGTCATTCTTTTACTTCCTGTCAGCATAAATGATGAGGGCCGCGTTTTACTCCGGCGGCACTAGAACACTGAAAAACAGGCTGCCCCTACAGATCCCATGAAAATGTAACACCACTGTTTGGAAACACCCAGTCCCGATCGCTGAGGCGCAAGTTAACCCACCTGCCCCGCTTCACGGTTACTTCCGGATCAGGGTGCTTCCCGGCAAAAAACCCCGCTTCCCTGACGTTACGAAGACCCGTTCCGCTGTAATCGAAGCTGATTTCGAGCCCCCTGGTGGGATATACCAGGTATACCGAAAACGTGTTGCTTGTTTTAAACTTCTTGGTGACTATCTCTATTTCGATCTTCGCCTGCCGGTTCAGGCTTTTTCTAAGCCCTTCGTCCCCACACCACACTTCGAGGCCTCTGGTGGTGGTTTCCTTTCCTATGATAGGCACATCCCGACCGTTTACCTTGACGCTGCTTACCATAAAGTCGCCTTCCCTGAACATTTCGGGCCTGGAAGGCAGCAGCCAGCGGTACTCACAGCGCTCCTCGGCAAATAGCTCCGAGAGCTGATCGTTGTTGAGGGCACATCCGATAAGAAACGTGGGGTGTCTCAGTGTCTTCGTGTATTCAATATGAGTAGCCACTCTGAAATAACTCCTGGATTTATCATTGGCTGTCTTTTCACCCTCTGAGTCATTTCGAATCTTGATGTGGTACCTGAATCCAGTACGCAGCTCGAGAGGACGGTTTTCCCTACCGAAAAGAGTCTCGAACATTTCATAGTATATTGCGTCTCCCATTTCGGCATCGGAAGCACGGGCCTGGAAGCAGCTCCTCATGATCGCGTCGATACGGGCGATGGATCTTTCCTCATCAGGGAGAAAAACACGCCTGAGACGGGGTTCAACAGTATCGGTTTCTCCTTTGTTCAGAAAAACCCTTGGGGCTCTCTTTCCCAGGGCCCAGACCACTTCGTAGCTTATGGTGCTGGACTTTACAGCGATTTCGTCAGCAAATATGGATTCCTCACCCTGTCGTCCCATGAGGACCACCTCGTCGCCCACGGCACAACCCGGGACATGGGTAACATCAAGTGTGCACATATCCATGGATACCCTTCCTACTACCGGGACACGGCAGCCACGAACAATTGCCTCAGCCCGGTTGGACATGATCACACCGTAACCGTCGCCGTATCCAACGGGAATTGTGGCTATCCTGGTGAAACCCGAGGTCCGGTACGT
>JAQUQY010000195.1 GCA_028715865.1 Syntrophales bacterium | reverse complement strand
TGGCGGAACGTGTCGGCAAGGAAATGGAGGTTCTCTATGCTTGTTTTGCGAGATTTCGCGCCGAAGTATATTCCCCCCCCCCTGGAAACAAGTTCATGGTGGGCCATGCTGGCGTCCCCTACAATGATAATTCGGGTTTCCGGATCTTTTGCGGCAAAATCCAGAATCGATTCAGGCTTGCGCCGCCGCGGCGGGTCCAGCCAGACCTCATCATAGATAGTGTTGTGAAAATAATATGTGGTGATATCCTTGAACTGGCTCCTGGCGTAGTCGAACAAAGTTTTTACCGTGTAAATATATGGATCCATGGACCATCCGCCGTTGTCAATCATGAGGATAACCTTGAGCCGGTCAGCCAGGCGGCGGTCGAACATTATTTCAATTTCCCCGGCGTTTCGCATGGTCTCGTAAATCGTTCTGTCAACGTTTACCACGTCTCTGGGGCCTTCCGGCACCATACGTCGAAGCCGCTTCAGAGCCTCTCCCATTTGGGACTGTGTGAGAGGGCCGTCCTGGGAATAATCCCGATAACGCCGATCCATGGCCACCTTAACCGCCGACTTGTTGCGGGATTGTCCTCCCACCCTCATTCCACCGGGATGAAACCCCGAATGCCCCACCGGTGATCTTCCTCCCGTGCCTATCCACTTCGAACCGCCATGATGCTCGCCCTCCTGATCCTTCAGGCGGTCAAGAAAATACTGCACCACTTCCTCCGGCGTCATTTTGTTCAGCTGATCTTCGCTTATGCCAAGGGCGGCCGCTACTTCCTTAGGATTTTTAAGCCAATCCTCAAGGAGCGACCGGGTCATTTCGTCCAGCTCGATCTCATCCAGATCGTCAAGATCGGCGCCTCTGAAATGGTGGCAGAAAACCTGGTCGTACATATCGAAGTACCGTTCGCTCTTTATCAGTATGGAACGGGCCACGGAATAAAAATCATCGATGGACAAAATAAGACCCTGGTTCATGGCCCTGTGGAGGCGCAAAAAGGAGGTGGGTGTTACGGGCACCCCACGTTCTTTCAGGGTGAAAAAAAATTCGGAAAACACTATAAGTTGCCTTTAACGTACTAAAAAACCATATTCATCGCTACCAAACCCGTCTGTAAAACCTTCGGCAGGGACGCGGAAAAATCAAAAAACCTTTAAGACCAGGACATTTGCTTCTTCAGTCCCAACAGAACATCAGTTTCCGGCTATGCGGTTAGCCATGGCCAGATCGGGAGTTTTCTTGAATAGAACCCCCAGGTAAGGAGGGTTGCCTTGCTTCAATGTTGATACCTTGAAATTCGGGTCTGCTTTGAGAGCTCGTATCCAGTTAATCAGTTCACGGGTAGCCGGCTTCTTCTCGATTCCCTGGACCTGGCGCAAACGGTAGAACGCGGTAATGCATGCCCTTACCATATCTTCTTCGATGCGTGGAAAATGGACGTTCAGAATCCTCTGCATCATTTCGGCGTCGGGAAAGGCGATGTGATGGAAATTGCATCGCCCCAGGAATGGATCAGACAGATCCTTCTTGGCGTTCGACGTAATGATTACCACCGGGCGGTGCCTCGCCGAAACGGTTTTGTCGATTTCGATGATGTCGAACTGCATCTGGTCGAGAATGTCCAGCATGTCGTCCTGAAAGTCCGTGTCGGCCTTGTCTATTTCATCGATAAGAAGGACTGTGCGTTCTTCAGCAGTGAAAGCCTGGCCTATCTTTCCCATGCGTATATACTCTTCAATATTGCTAACGTCCCTGTTTGAGTCTCCGAAACGGCTGTCATTAAGACGTGTCAGCGTATCATACTGGTAGAGAGCCTCAACCAGCTTCATGCTGGATTTGACGTTCAGGACGATGAGCGGCATGCCCAGATTTTCGGCGATGGCATGGGCCAGCATCGTTTTCCCCGTACCCGGCTCTCCCTTCAGCAAAAGGGGCATTTCAAGAGCCATGGAAACGTTAACTATCTTTGCCAGCTCGGCGTCGAGAACATAGCGCGAAGCCCCTTTAAACTTATAAAAAGATTCTTTTTCCTTCATTTTTTTATCCTGTCTGCCTTTTCTTCTGTTTTTCCTTTAAGATTCGGCCTTCGATTTCTTGTCTAATTAAATCATTTCGATAGCGCAGGCCATGGCAACACCACCGCCTCCGCAGAGTGTTGCCATTCCCAGCGTTTTTCCTTCGCGCTTCATTGTATGGATAAGCGTTACAATGATTCGGCTTCCCGTCGATCCTACGGGATGGCCGAGGCCGATTCCTGATCCGTTTACATTGGTGATTTCACGATTCAGCCCCAGTTCCTTTTCGCAGCCCAGGTACTGGGCGGCGAAGGCTTCATTTAATTCTATCCTCTCAAAATCTTCAAGGGCGAGCCCTGACCTCTTAATGAGACTTCGCACCGCCGGAGCGGGCCCCATGCCCATGATGGATGGATGAACTCCGCCGTAACCCACGGCCTTGATTCTTGCCAGCGGTTTCAGTCCCAGTTCCCTGGCCTTATCCGACGACATTATAACCATGCCGCTTGATCCGTCGTTGATTCCGGAGGCGTTTCCTGCAGTTACCTTTCCGATCTTGGGAATGAATGCAGGGGGCATGTTTTTCAGGTCATCCATGGTAAGTCCTGGGCGGAAATGTTCATCCTTATCGAATATGACCGGCGGTTTACCCCTTTTCAGCGTAAGCTCGACGGGAACAATTTCTTCCTTGAAAAACCCCTCCTTAGTAGCTCTTTCGGCCGCGTTGTGACTGCGAAGAGCCACTTCGTCCATCTCTTCACGGGAGATATCCATCATCTGCGCGATGAACTCCGCCGTGTGGCCCATGATGTAAGGCTTCCCCTTGAAAAGTTCAAGCGGCATGCCTTCCTTCAGGGGTCCGTGTTCGGGGTTGGGCATTAGGTGAGATCCACAGTGAAGGGCGTGAATCAGCCAGTCCACGAAAACCTGGTCCTGCAGGCGGCATCCCCAGCGAGCTCCCGGTACTGTGTAAGGAACACCTGACATGTGTTCAACGCCCCCGGCAAGAATGATTTCAGCAAGACCCGCCTGGATCATGGCCATGCCCGAGACGACGGCTTCCATCCCGGAAATACAGACACGATTGATTGTAACTGCCGTGGATGTTTCAGGAATGCCGGCCATGAGCGACCCTACCCTGGCCACGTTCAGGGAATCCACCGGTTCAAGGCAGCATCCGTAACGAACGTCATCAACCATATCCACCGTAATACCGGCCCTTCTGATCGCCTCTTTCATGGTGACACTGGCAATATATGCACCATTGCTGTCCCTTAGCGTTCCCCCGAAGGCGCCGATGGCTGTTCGACAGGCCGACACTATTACCACATCCTTCATAAACCCGCTCCTTTTGTCACTATGCGTGACATTGCCGCCGATTGTGCTTTATACCT
>JAQUQY010000194.1 GCA_028715865.1 Syntrophales bacterium | reverse complement strand
CTGCTTCCCGGAGGTCTGCTCCCCGGAGTACTGCTCCCCGGAGGTCTGCTTCCCTGAGGTCAGCTCGCTCCCCGCCTTTCTCCTCATTCACCCACATTTCATGTAGACGCAGCACTTCGGATAAGTCTTTCATGGCGCTCCTCATTTCAGCGGTTAGATCCCCGCTTTAACTTCCTATTTTTTTAAGCAATTTTACATACACTTCATTGTTTCGCATTTCATTAAGGCTATGTTTCAGCAATGCCACCGTAGCCTCATGTTCAAGGCCAATGTCAATCGCCTTTTCGCAGGCCATGCAAAACATTTTGTTTGTGATATTTAACGCTTCACAGAGGTCTATAAGCGTAAATGTAGATGTGCAGGTAATGGGGGCAAATTTATCTTTGTCCTCTTGGAAAGTGCTCTTTGTCCTCTTGGAAAGTGCGTAGAAGTAATTGCTCTTTATGGTTACGGGTTTTTCTAGAACGGGGTCCTTGACTGTGATAGTAATTTCATAATCATCTTTCAAATTGTCAGCAACGTGCATGTGCCCTTCCAACACTTTCTCCACTCCTCTCGTATTTTGGGGGGTCGGGGCGCCAAGTCCCCGGTTAACTCCCTTCCCTTCTCAGAATCGCGGCCACCGTTCTAGTCCACTCCTTGAACAGCGGCTCGCACCGCTTGCAGATCGGCCCCCGGGCCAGCCGGAAACACCACTCGCACCGAACCACCTTAATGACTGTTCCCACTCCCTCCCTCCTCATTGATCGAAATAACATCCTCGCAGCGGTCGGCAAACCAATACGCCGCACACTCATCATCACAGAAGATGGCGCCGGCCGGGGGAAACACTATCGCGGTACTGCCGATTGGCTTGTCGCAGTGGCTACAACGAACGGGGTAATCCTCGCCACGAAACTCGATTGCCTCAGACACGCTGATGTCCAGCACTCCTGCACCCCTCTCTTCAGTCCATCCGCCCCGCCGTCAAAGCCGGTATCGGGCGTCCTCGGTCCCGGCTTGCCTTTTAGCCTGGCTCTCCCGTCACGCACGGGGCAGACGGTATTTTTTAATGCCACACCATGAAGCCGCCACGACGCAAAAACTCCTGAAACTGCCGGACTGTGCCGACAAAAAGGAAGAGTAGCCGTTTCTTCATACCGGAGTCGCTCAATTTCCCTTTCCACCCCCCTCCAACCACTTCTCAAGGGCTCGGCGAGAAATAAGAATCTTTCCCCTGCCCTTGCAACCCCTGGCCCGGATACGGTTGTGAGGAAGTTCGCCCTGGTAAATCATCCAGTAAACGCTGCTTTCTGATATGCCCAGGGCTTCAGCGGCTTCTTTAACTGTCAGGGCTAACTCGGCCATACTGTCCTCCGCCTGTTCGTCATGTCGAACACTTGGGGTAAAAAAAATTACTCTGAACCCACAGCCTCGGGAACATTGCCGTAAAATAATGATTCTATAGTATGATCGCCTCCCATGGAATTAAAAAAATCTACCATCATTTTTGCCTCAGCAAGCGTCCACGGCCTTCTGCCATTCAGCTTCTTTGATACGGTTACGGTAGATGCTTTCATCACTTTTGCCATTTTTTCAATAGTCAGCCCATGGCGAACCATCTCGGCACGTATGTTTCTATTCATGCTAAGACCTCCATTGTTCGGCTTCTCGAACACATATTATCACTATTCGTTTATACGGTCAACCCTAAAAGTTAATGTTTTTAAAATTATTGTTTGTGTTTTATTAACTTTTTGGGTATACTTACTCAGGGAGGTGTTCGGTATGATTAACGATACCAATGTTTCGTTTGGTGTGTGTATCAAATATCTCATGAAAGAAAGGGAGGTGTCTTATCGAATGCTTTCACGCGCAACCGGAATACCAGTTAGTTCCTTGCATGATTACGCTCATTACAACGCCAGTATCCCTTTACCCAATGCCAAGCTAATCGCCTCTTATTTCAGAGTCTCCATTGACTGGATGATTGAGCATGGCGACATGCTCCAAAAAAAAGATGTTATATAAAAAAATTGCCGAAAAGTGGGGAATAAGCTACCGTTTTTTGCAAGGCAGGAGGTATCTCGATGTCCAGTAGAATTATAGAGATTTTAAAGGGCAAAAAGTATAAAATCATTATTGAAGCCGGAAAGCATCCGGTAACTGGCCGCCGAAAGCGCATCACCCGCATTGTTGACGGACGCAAGCCTAAAGCAGAAAAGCTCTGCGCCGACATATTGCGACAACTTGAGCAGGGCACATATATTGAACCGCACAAGCAGACCGTAACCGAGTACATGGAGCACTGGCTCGAAACTTATGCGATCAACCTGGCCCCATCCACTTATGCCGGTTACAAGCGTATTGTAACCGCACATATCTCTACCCAGCTCGGGCACATTCCGCTAATCAAGCTCCAGCCGATACAGGTCCAGGGGTATTATTCGAGCAGGCTTCAGGCGGGACTGTCGGCCACCACTGTCCGGCAGCACCATGCGATACTTCGGCAAGCCCTGGAGCACGCCGTAAAGTGGCAGCTAATATACCGTAACCCGGCGGATCTGGCCGAGGCACCCACCCGCGCCGCGGCCGAGATATTCCCCCTTGAACCCGAGCAGTTGGACAAGCTGCTGGCGATGGCGACAGGGTTGCGGGATGAATACCTCTACATCGTCGCGGCCTATACCGGCATGAGGGAAGGCGAGATCCTGGCGCTTACCTGGCCGGACGTGGACATAGACGGGCACGATCCTGTTTGCCGCGTCCGGCAAACGGTAGGGTATATCAACGGTAAAGGCTTTGTGTTCCGACCCACGGCAAAGAGCAAAAGGTCCCGGCGTGAAATACCCTTGCCGGACATCGCCGTGACCGCACTGAAGAAGCAACGGGCCATGATCAGGGAGGAAAAAGTGAAGGCCGGGCCAAAATACGACCGCAAGAGCGCCCTGGTATTCCCCAACAAATACGGCAAACCCCTGGACCCGTCCGACATGACCCGGCGGTTTAAGCGGCTGGTGGTGAAAGCGGGCTTCCCCGATGTCCGTTTCCATGACCTGCGGCACACCCACGCCACCCTGCTCCTGAAAGCAGGCGTCCACCCGAAGGTAGTCCAGGAACGCCTCGGGCACCAGACCATCGGCATTACCATGGACACATATACGCATGTCCTCAGAGGGATGCAGCGTGAAGCCGTGGACAAGCTCAATGAATACCTGTTGAAAAAAAATGGGCACCAAATGGGCACTTTTGAAGAAAAGGGCCGCCAGTGACGGCGGCCGGTGTATCGAAAAGATCCTTATATATCAATGGTGCCGGGACCCGAACTCGAATCGGGACGAGCCAATGCCCGAGGGATTTTAAGTCCCTTGACGCCCATTTTGACAACCCTTTAAATACGGCAACTTTCCTTTATTCACGGGCATTT
>JAQUQY010000193.1 GCA_028715865.1 Syntrophales bacterium | reverse complement strand
ATACAACTTTTCCCCACTTGCGCGAATGCGGTGTGACTTCGGAGGAATTCATATGGCTTTCAGGCGAGCTCAAAAGAGATCGCTGGTTGAGGCGACAAGAAGATGCAAAGCGTAAGAAAAAGGAAGCGATGGACAGAATGGAGCAACAGAAACACGATTTAATCAAAAGGCTAATACACCATGAGCGGAACGACATTCTTAATGAAGTCCAGAGAATCATGGATGGTTCTAAAGAGGAAGGAGAAGATGGACAATGATCGGCTGGTGGAACGCAGGCTGCTTCTGGAGGAACTCCGGTATTCGGGAATTATCCTGAAGCTGGGCAAATCCGTAGAGGAGCCGTACTGTTGTCAATTCAACGACGAGGGCTATGACCGGCAGTATGCCCGTTTTGATAATGAAACCGCCATCCAAAAGATTATCGAAAAGGTGACCGATGAAGAGCTCGTTTCCTTTTTCAATGATAATCCCGTCGTTGGCTACATTTTTAAGGGAAGATTCTATACTCTCCGGAACGGCGCCTTAGTTCTGAACACTGAGTGGACAGAGATCAAGGGTAACCTCTGGAGACTGGAAGGAAAATATCCGTCCGGGAGCGTAACCGCCGTCCTGGCGGCATGCTATGAGATCTGCGTAAGAATGAACAAGCAGTCGAATAATTACATGCATATTCAATCCGTTGCCAGGGATTTGGGGGCGGGAAATTTCAGGGAAGTGCTGACGGATTTGGAACTGGCGGAAATCATTGTCAAGCACAAGAGCGATATCAGGATACCGCCGGAGCGTATGCTATTGGCAGAGGAGTTTCTCAAAGAGAGCCGCGAGGAAAAAAAGGCGACACAGGAAGAGGACACTCCCCGCGTGGAAATGCCGGACGGACTCTTTGAGGTGATAGAGGGATATGAGGATGTCAAAGCGCTGGTGAGGCGGGTCCTTGCCAACGAGAAGCCGGTGCATATTCTATTTACCGGCGTACCGGGCTCGGCCAAGACCATGTTCCTGCTGGAACTGGCAAGGTGCGGTGCTCCCTACATTCTTGGCTCCCAATCGACCAAAGCGGGGATAGTCGACCTGCTGTTTGACACTGAGCCTGAAATTCTGCTGGTCGATGAGATAGACCGCTTCGGCAGAAAGGACATTGCGGTGCTACTCTCACTCACTCAGACGGGGATCGTATCCGAGACCAAGATGGGCAAGCGGAGAGAGATAAGGCTCAGGACCAAAGTATTTGCCGCCTCAAACACTCTGAAGATGGCCCCGGAATTACTGTCTCGATTCATGGTCCTGCGCTTTAAGCCTTACTCCAGGGATGAGTTTTTACTGGTTGCCGCTAACCTTCTCAGGAAGACGGAGGGGATAGACGGTGACCTGGCGGGCTACATCACCGAGAGAGTCTGGAGCCTGTCTCGTCGCTTTCCGGACCCGAGACAGGCCATTAGAGTGGCAAGGCTGGCAAAAACCAGAGAGGAAGTAGATAGTCTTCTACAAACAGTCATGAAGTATTCTGACTCAGGAGGATAAAAATGCAATTATTAAAGTCATCTGAAAAGACCATGCAGGAAAAGAAATCAGGGAAAAATGAGGGTTAAATCTTGGAGAAACTGATTGAGGGGGACAATGCTGCTTCTGCCGCCACCGAAACGACCCGGGAAAGGTAATGCCTTTGAGGTGCTCGGGGTTTCTCCGGACGCATCTCTCGAGGAGATCAAAGAGGCTTATCTTTATTTTGCGCGCCTCTATCATCCTGACGCCAACCCTGGCTACGAGGAGGAGTATATCCGGATTAATCAGTCCTACACAGAACTGACTAAGGCGGGAGACTACGCCCGGTTGGCCCTGATTTGTGATGTCGTTGAAGCGAAGGCGGAACACGCCCAGTTCCTGAAGATCATACTTCGGACGAAGATGCTTACCGGTATCGATATTCCGCCGCTCGCTGCTGGTGATATGTCCAGGCGCGGTGATGCCGGCAAAGCATTGAAACTGGGCATCGCTCTTATGTTCCGCTGTCCGTCCTGTAAGAGACGAAAGGAATGCGACCGGGCTACCGGTTTTGGAGAGGTGTCCGCTTTCCACCGGGAGTTCCTGGGGAAAAAGGCGTAACAGCCAAGTGTGATTAGTGGGGGGTGAGCCCCCCGGGAAAAGAAGGGAAATAATGCAATGGGAAAAGGGATATCCGTAGCTACCGGTTCCGTAACTACCAGTCCGTATTTACGGTTCGTAGCTACCGTTCGAAGCTACAGGATAGGAGGGAAATATGCCTAAATGCAAATATTGCGGCCGCAATTTCAGTTCCCAGCAAGCGCTCAGAGGACACACGGGTCACTGTGAAGAGAAGAATCGGCACAAGAGAGCCGCTCCAGAAGCCGCCGAACAGTCCCAAAATGGCGCAGTCGTAACAGATGTAGTTGTTCCGGAAACTGATGCCGTGGTCAGTTCACTCGAACCCGCGAACCCGAATAATGCTGAGATGGGTGAATTGGAGCGGATAAGACAGCTGCTGGATAAAGGTTACACGGCGAAAGAACTGGTCGCGCCTCCGTGGTCCTTCTCACGTTCGTCAGTTTAAGATCAAACGGAGAAATTTAACCCGCCGGCAAAACAGTCCCAGGACGACCACCTGCCGGTGACTTATAAACAGAGCGAGGTTCTTAACCCCGAAGCGGTGTTGCGCAGCTACATGAACGGCAGCTATGAAGATAAGCTCGAACTGAGGGGCATGATGAAGCTCAGAGCGGCGATGCTGATGGTGATGGAACTGGCTAATTTACAGCGGGTTACGGCGGAGGCTGACACGAAACGTTTTGCCCCTGTCCTGGAGATGCTAAAAGAATCCCGGGTCGAGCTTGATGGCGCGGCTGCCAGAGCAAGGGATTCAAGTACCGAGATAGCACACGCGGCGGCTTTGGAAACCGCGGAAGGCATGAAGGGCGCTTTTTCTGCGGAGATGCGGGAACTGAAATCCAACCTTGTGGGGGCGCAGACTCCGGAAATGAATCCGATGGCAAAAACACTTCTGACTACGATGCAGCCTTATCTGGCGAAGACCATGGGACAGCTCTTCTCCAGTCTTTTTAAGCCGGGACAGCAACCGGGAGCGGCGCCTCAAAACATGCCGCAAGCTGTCGCAACACCAGATAATCAGCCAGATCCTTACCCAGCTTCCGATGTCCCCCCGCCTGGACTAAAGGAGGGAGAAAGCTATTCGGAATTGATGGACGATATGATGACACTTAAGCAAGTCGATGAAAGAAATAAAGGAGGTGACGAATGACAATGAGTTGGGAGCAGATGGGCGCCATAATGTGGCAGAATCTTCGTCAGGAGCTGAATAAGCTTCCCCCCGAGGCACAGCAGGCATTGTGGGAAACAGGGATCTATATATCACGAGACGACCATTGTATTATCCTTGATGCCCGTATTCAGGAGG
>JAQUQY010000192.1 GCA_028715865.1 Syntrophales bacterium | reverse complement strand
ATCGTCGAGGTGGGCTGCTGGGCCCATGCCCGGAGGAAGTTTGACGAGGCATCCACGTCCCGTCCCCGGGAGGCAGCGGACATCCTTGCCCGCATCGCCCGGCTCTACCACCAGGTGGAGACTCCCGGCGCACAGATGGATCCTGAGGAACGACGACGCCTCCGTCAGGAACAAGCGATTCCTCTTCTTGAGGGGATCTTCCAGAAGCTCGAGGAGCTGCGGCCCCAAACGATTCCCTCGGAGCCCCTCCGGAAAGCCATCGACTATGCCCTGAATCAGCGCAAAGCACTCTGCCGCTATGTGCAAGACGGCCGTCTGCGGCCCGACAACAACTTGGCGGAAAACGCCATCCGTCCCGTCGCCCTGGGTCGGAAAAACTGGATATTCGTGGGCAGTGAACGGGGCGGACGGGCGGCGGCCCTCTACCTGAGCCTCGTCCAGTCCTGCAAAAACTGCGGCATCAATCCCTGGGAATACTTCGACGACATGCTCCGACGAATCATGAGCCAGCCCGTCAGTCGCTTGAGGGAACTGCTTCCCGATCAGTGGAAACCCGCACCCAGGGATGAACGGGGACTGATCATCCAGGAACGATCCTGATCGAACCGCTGTCAACTCAGTTCCCATAGAATCCTGGTTCACTCCTCATTTTCAAAGAACCTGCCACCTGCAAAAAAAATCACCGGCGGAACTCACAGTAGCGCATATCCTCAGATACATCTATATGGGTTGGTCGTACGCTTACGCTGAAAGTGCCGATCCGCACAAAAAGAAAATGTAGCCTGCCAGAAAAATTCTTTTCCTGCCTAAGATATCGGACAGGCGCCCGAAGGGTACCATAAGCGATGCAGATGCCAATATGTATGCGCTGGTTACCCAGGTTATGGTGATAACATTCATTTCAAATTCCCGCCCCATGACGGGGAGGGCAATGATGATGGAGGATCCCATGAATGGGATAAGAAAAGATGACAAGGTGGTTATGAGAAGAGTTATGAGGCGGTTTTTCCTGTCCTGTGACAGCGCGTTCTGCATGTCCGTTCCAAAAGTGAAGGACGGTATAATTTGAAGACTCTGGTTTCTTGCCTGTCCCCGACGAATATCATGAATATCCATGAATAGATTTTTATGTCCATAAAAAAGTATTGACACTACGCGGATGTCCTTATAGAAAGCCTTGGTGAATGAATGTTCATTCACTGTAAGCGGGAAGAGATGGGGGAGAGGCCATAAAAGACCCCGAAAAGCGCATAGAGATAATGCAGGCAGCCATGGAACTGATTGCAGAAAGAGGATTTCACGGCGCCCCCATGGCAGAAATCGCTGATAAGGCGAGTGTAGCGGCAGGGACTATCTACCGCTATTTTGAAAACAAGGAGACGCTGATCAACGAGATCTACAGGGAAATGGAGGATGAAATCAGGTCTGCGCTTCTTAAGGATTATCCTGTTGACCTGCCCATAAGGGAACGGTTTTTATTCATGGTCGGTGAGATTATTCGTTATTTCATACGGAATCCTCTTCACTTCCGTTACATGGAACAGCACTACAATTCTCCCTACGGAATTTTGATGCGCAGGAACAGGCTTATGGGCAAGCCGGGCAGGGAGGACATAGTAATGGAGCTTTTTGAAGATGGTGTTTTAAGTTTGATTATGAAAGATCTGCCCGTTGTGGTTCTGCTTTCTCTGGCCTTCGGCCCCATTATTTCAGTGATGCGCGACCACATTATTGGACTTGTAACCCTTGATGAGCCTATGATAGGGCGAATTTCTGAAGCCTGCTGGGACGCTATTAAGCGTTGAAGCAAGTTTATGATTGGACATATTAAGAGAGAATCCATCCCTTTAAAGGGGTGGCATATCGGAGGGATTAAATTAAATGCGATGTCTTGAATTCCTGAACGTCATGAAAGGGAAAACATTACTTGTGGTCGCAATGTCAGTATTCGGAGCGGCGGCATGCGGCGGGGACAACACACCGGCGGCGGGGCCGCCTCTTCCCGCCGTGACGGTCATGGAAGTCGAAAAAACAAATGTTGATGTTTTTAGAGAATATCCTGCGCGAATCCACGGGTCGCGTCAGGCGCAGGTGCGTGCCATGGTGCAGGGTATTCTGATAAAGAAGCTGTATGAGGAAGGGCAGGTGGTGGGTCGCGATACGATCCTTTTTCTTATTGATCCGGAACCATACGAAATCGAACTTCGACGAGCCAGGGCCGGATATGCCGATGCCTCTGCCAATCATGGCAATGCCTTGAGAGAGAAAGAGCGGTATGACAGCCTCTATGACCAAAAAGTGGTAAGCGCACAGGAACGGGAACGCGTGGATACTCAATATGAGCTTGCCAGGGCCCGCCTGGAACTGGCCGCCGCCGCCGTGGCGGAGGCTCAACGCAATCTACGCCACACAGAGGTGCGCGCGCCCCTGGCAGGCGTGACGGATATGGAATCCGTATCCGAAGGTAATCTTATTGAATGGGGAAGACTTCTCACGACCATCACACAGACCGATCCGGTCCATGTTATTTTTTCGCTTCCTGAGAAGGATGCCATGACACAGCGCTTAGCGATTTCGAGGGACGCAGCCGGGATCCGTCACCGGGAAGCCGAGCTTCTTCTGACCGATGGCAGTAAATTCGACGTAAAGGGAGAGATCGACTTCACAGCCAGCACAATCGACTCAAGAACGGGTACTGTTACAGCCCGCGCTGTTTTTTCAAATCCTGCCGGCATACTGGTTCCTGGACAGTTTGTCCGGATACGGGTTCTCCTGGGTGAACTGGAAGGCGTTTTTCTAATAGATGAAAAGGCCATAAGCCAGGGGCGTGAAGGCACACGCGTTTTTGTTGTCGATGAAGATGGCATCGCGCGGGAGCGCACAATACGGACGGGACCGGCCCTGGAAGGTCTGCAGGTCGTTATTGAAGGGCTTGAAAAGGGAGACCCGGTTGTTGTCTTGGGTCACGTGGCTCTGCGGGACGGCATGAAGGTATCCATCGATAGGGTCCTGAAGGATTCGCGTGACACCGCTGGGATCCGGTTCAGCGAGGAGGTCCGCTGATGCTGCGTTTCTTTATTGACCGGCCGATCTTCGCTTCTGTTATTTCAATCATTATTGTAATCGCGGGAGCGGCGGCCCTGCGCATTTTGCCCGTGGAGCAATTTCCCAACGTAGTACCGCCCGAGGTTGTTGTTTTCGCCAGCTATCCCGGGGCCAGCGCCGAGGTTATGGCCGAAGCTGTCGCGGCGCCGCTTGAGCAGCAAATAAACGGCGTTGATGACATGATCTACATGGTTTCAACCTCCATGGATGACGGCTTCCTTATTATGGTCATTTCCTTCAAGATGGGCACGGACCCTGACCAGGCTTCAATTAACGTCAACAACAGGGTGCAGGCGGCTCTTCCGAGCATACCGGAGGAAGTTCGCGAACA
>JAQUQY010000191.1 GCA_028715865.1 Syntrophales bacterium | reverse complement strand
CCCGGGGCGATGTCAAATCTTTTCCAAAGGGAGCCACACCAATTGACTTTGCTTACAGCATACACACAGATATCGGCCACACCTGCGTCGGGGCGAAGGTCAACAGGAACATCGTTCCCCTCAAGTACCAGCTTAAAAACGGCGATACTGTCGAAATCATGACCCATCCCGGCCACAAGCCGAGCAAGGACTGGCTTAAGTACGTCGTAACCTCACGAGCTATTTCGAGAATCAAGCAATGGATAAAAACAGAGGAACGGGAGCGCAGCGTTAGCCTGGGAAGGGATATTCTGGATCGTGAGCTTAAAAAGCGATCTATTTCCCTCAATCGTTTCATGAAGGAACCCTCTTTCAAAAAGTTTCTTGAAGATCAGTCATTGTTGGCTCTTGAAGACCTTCTCGCCCTGATAGGGTATGGCAAGGTCTCCGTTCACTATGTCATGAACCAGGTCTATAGCGTCGACACGAAGGATGGTGATACGGACAAAGACCAGGCGGCCATACTCGACAGGCATAAAAAGCAGCCTAAAAAAGCCGCCGCAGGCATATCGGTTCGCGGAATAGACGACATTATGGTTCGTTTCGCCCAATGCTGCACCCCTCTGCCCGGTGACGAGATCGTGGGGTATATAACCCGGGGAAGGGGTGTCAGTGTTCACCTTGCCGCATGCCCCAAGCTGCAGGAAATGGATAATGAAAGAATAATTGAAGTACGCTGGGAGGTGGAGAGCGGCCAAACATTTCCCGTCAACATCCGCATATCTTGTACGGACAAGAAGGGACTTCTTGCGGAACTTAGTAGTGTCATATCCGGTTTGGGAATTAATATCAGCTATGCCGATGTGGCGACCTATCCTGACAAGAGGGCGACTTTTGGCTTTCAACTTGATGTGAGCGACCTGGCTCAATACAAAAAGCTTGAATCGGAACTCAAAAAGTTAAAAAGCGTAATATCCATTGAGCGACAACGGAAACCCCTGGAAAAATCACACCGAAGGTTGACATCGTAAAGAGGGGGCTTCTGTTGTGTTGACAAGCAGGGTTTTTTTCTATAATAGCACGTCACGCTTCAGTCTGGGTGGCGCCCCTCATCGCAAAGGATTCAATGTATGAATATTATAAAAAAACTCACTATCCCGGCTTCAATTATTTTCGCGGCATGCTTCTTCGGAGCCTTCATTCATCCAGCGGTGGCGGCTGAATTCAAAGTTGTAATCGACGCGGGTCACGGAGGTGAAGATCCGGGCGTTCAGCTTTCCAGAACCGTAAATGAAAAAGATGTGACCCTTGCGGTAGCGAAAATGACAGGGGAAATACTGTCGCGAAACAAGGCGATAGAAGTAGTGCTTACCAGGTCGGAGGATAAAGCCCTTTCTCTTGACTCAAGGAAAGAAGTCATCCAATCGGCAGAGGCAGACCTTCTTGTCAGTATTCAAGTCAACGCCGGGTTCGGCACGAGGGCATCGGGCTACGAGGTATACTTTCCCAGCTACGCAGTACCGCGGAACAGGGAAAACGATCACAGGAAAGTCATTGATGAGATGATTGACATGACCAATGTGAACAACAGTATCAGGTTTTCGAATATTGTGGACAGGGAATTGGGTCGTGTTTTTCCCCGGGAAGGAAGAGGCGTGCGATCAGCCCCACTGGCGATTCTTGACGGCATTTCCATGCCCGGAGTCCTTATAGAGCTTGGTTTCGCAACTAACATAAAAAACAGGGACGCTCTTCTTCAAAAACATACTCAGGAAGATATTGCCAAGATGATAGCCGAAAGTATTCGCTTATATTTTGGGGTGCCACCGGCATGATAAAAGGCTTTACGGAAAGGTCCGGGTGCTGCTTTGTGCTGGATGTTCCCCTATACGCTGCTGAACTCTTTTCGCCCTCATACCGCAATCTCCGGAGGAACATGATAAGTGTAGAAACTGCTTCCATGGGAGTCCATCATGGCTGAACGCAGGGACAGGCGCAAATTCGACCAGTTGCGCCCCCTTAAAATAAAGCCCGGATATCTGTCCAGCGCCCTTGGTTCGGCGCTCATCGAAATGGGCAACACCAGGGTGATCTGCGCGGCCTCACTGGAAGGCCGGGTCCCTGATTTTCTCAAAAACACAGGCGGCGGATGGCTTACGGCGGAATACTCCATGCTTCCCGCGGCTACCCCCCGCAGATCCGTCCGTGAGGTCATGCAGGGCCGACAGGGAGGAAGGACCCAGGAAATACAGAGGCTCATAGGGAGATCACTCAGGGCAGTTACAGACCTTTCTTTGCTGGGCGAACGAACCATATATATTGACTGTGATGTTATAGAGGCTGACGGAGGTACCAGAACGGCTTCCATAACTGGTAGCTTTGTAGCCCTGGCAGAGCTTTTCAAGGCACTGAAGATCCGTGGCGATATTGATGTAATTCCCTTCTTCGATTCCGTGGCTGCCGTCAGCGTTGGAGTTTTAAATGGCGAGATACTGCTTGATCTCGATTACGAGGAAGACTCCCGGGCCGATGTGGACGCGAATTTTGTCATAACCGGCCGGGGTTCCCTGGTAGAGGTGCAGGTTACGGCCGAGGGGGCTCCTTTTGAGCGTAGCCTGCTGGAAGATATGATGGCACTGGCCGAAAAGGGGGCGGCCGAGTTGACCATGAGGCAGAAAAGTATAGAGGGAGCCTGGATGTGAAAAAGGTACTCTTTGCTTCCAGGAACAGGGGAAAAATACAGGAAGCCAAGGATATCCTGAACTCCTGCGGATTCCAACTCATTTCGATGGACGAGTTTCCCCATTTGCCAGACGTAGAGGAAGACGGAGCCACATTCTATGAGAACGCATTGAAAAAGGCTTCCGAAATCAGCCGACAGACCGGTCTGGCAACCATCGCCGATGATTCAGGTCTTGAGGTGGACTTTCTGGACGGCAAACCCGGTGTACATTCTTCAAGATTTGCGGGCCCCCATGCCACGGACCCCGAGAATATACGCCTGCTTCTGAAGAAACTGGAAGGAGTGTCGCCGGAGAAGAGGCAAGCGGCTTTCCGGTGCGTCCTGGTGTATTACCGGCCCGATGGTTTCTATAAATCATTCGAAGGGTCCCTGGAGGGAACAATCGCCCCGGAACCGGCAGGCTTCGGCGGATTCGGATATGACCCGGTGTTTCGCCCAGCCGGAAGTGAAACAACCGTGGCCCAGTTGGACCGTGAGAGCAAGAACCGCATCAGCCATAGGGGCAGGGCCTTTGAAGAGCTAAAGAAATACCTGCAAGAATGACAGATAAATCATTGGTGACAAACGATTCGGGGCGTGGCGCAGTCTGGTAGCGCACCTGCTTTGGGAGCAGGGAGCCGGGGGTTCAAATCCCTCCGCCCCGACCATTAATTTTTCTCCTGGTTATTTCAGGCTCCGGTCTTCTTTTTTCGCATGCGGTTATACCTTATTATCAATAACCAGTTGATTAAAAAAGGGTTGCCGTATGTCCCCGCTG
>JAQUQY010000190.1 GCA_028715865.1 Syntrophales bacterium | reverse complement strand
CTGGAATCTTGACGGTACGAGCGTTCAGGGTCCCTTTTTCGGCGATCCGCTCCACCTGAACTATAACAATGCCGCCTGAATTCCTGGCGGCCATGGCCATTGCAAGCGAATCCAGCGTCAGAGCTTCCTTTTCCATGGTTACGTTCCCGTCGGTGTCTGCAGTGGTGCCGCGAAGCAGTGCGACCTGTATCGGGAAAGTCCTGTATGCCAGATACTCCCGGCCGTCGAAGACCACTAGCTCAACAATTTCTTCCTTCGTTGTTTCATTGATTTTTCCGCCCCCCATCCGGGGATCGACGAAGGTGCCAAGCCCTACGGAGGATATGGTTCGGGGTTTTTTAGCGGCGATATCCCTATACATTTGGGAAATGACGCCCTGGGGCAGATTGTAGGCTTCGATCCGGTTCTCCAGGGCAAGTTTCTGCAGTTTGGGCACCAATCCCCAGTGCCCGCCGATTACCCGCTTAACAAGGCCGGCGTGGCCCAGGTGATTGAGGCCCCGCTCCTTGCCGTCTCCCTGCCCCGCCGCGTACATTAGCGTAAGGTCCCGGGGACGGCGGTATTCCAGATAACGCTTTTCCAGTGACAGGGCTATTTCTTCCGGGAAGCCGGTGCCGACAAAACCGGCAGTAGCGACGGTATCGCCGTCCTGTATGGCGCTGACGGCCCGTTCAACGGAGACAACCTTGTTTTTATCCGGTGGAATAGATGTGGTAAAACCTTCTTCCAGGGACACTGAAAATTCTGACATGCTCATCTCCAATTTTTGTCTTGCGGCGCCATCGGCCTCCCCGAGGGAAGGTTGGTCCCGTTACCAAGGCCTGGGACTTACGCCTTTGTCTTGGCAATATGGGTGCCAAAATCAACCACAATACGTAGTACCTTGATTTACCCTTTTATTACCAGCTTTTACATAGAAGTTGTTTTTTTAATGGACAACGGGCGCCATCGTGGTGTAGAAGACGGAACGTAGCATACTAGCTACATGTAGATTCAGTGATACGAGGCTGTTACTATGACATCGCTTTACGGGAGGAGTAAAAGGGAGATGGTTTCTCTCAACCGGGAGGAGTACGATCATCTGCAGGAACAACTGAAGATGTACACCCTCATTTTCGAAAGCATTCACTATGGTTCACTGGTAACGGACGCCGATGGATACATAACCCATTTCAACCAGGCATACGGCCGCTTTCTCGGCGTAGACCCCGCGGAACAGATCGGCAAGCACTGCACCGAGGTCGTTGAGAACAGCCGAATGCATATAGTAGCCAAGACGGGGATTCCCGAGTTCAGCGACAGCCATCGAATAAAGGGTCAGAACATGGTGGTTCACCGCATTCCCATCAAGAAAGGAGACGAAGTGATCGCAGTTTTCGGGCTGGTCCTGTTCAGGGATGTGCGGGACGTGGGAAGGCTGGCGAAACGGTTATCCCTCCTGGAGTCAAAGATCGAACTCTACGAGTCCGAATTGCTGACACTGCGCTCCACACGCTACACCATCGACAGCATCGCCGGCGTCAGCGACCATATAGTCTCTATGAAACTCGAAGCATTGAGGGCCGCCGCCAGCGACTTGCCGGTCATGATATCGGGTGAGAGCGGTACGGGCAAGGAAATTTTCGCGCAGTCCATTCACCACGCAAGCCAGCGCAAACTCCACCCCTTCGTGAGAATCAACTGCTCCACCATTCCCAAGGATCTCTTCGAATCAGAACTCTTCGGCTATGAGAAGGGGGCATTCAGCGGAGCCGGCCCCCAGGGAAAACCTGGCAAATTCGAATTGGCCAATAATGGCACAATATTTCTGGACGAAATCGGCGAACTGCCCCTGGAAATGCAGCCCAAGCTGCTGAGGGTCCTGGAAGAAAAGGAGTTCGAACGGGTGGGGGGTACGCGCCTCATTCGATCAAATTTTCGGCTCATCGCCGCCACCAACCAGAACCTGGAGCGGCTAATGGAAGAAAGGCGCTTTCGCAAGGATCTATATTACCGCCTGAACGTCTTTCCCATGAACATTCCTCCCCTGCGTGACCGTCCCGAGGACATTCTTCCCATAGCGCGGTACCTGCTGTCGCAGTTATCCGGCGAGGCTTACCGGCCTGGCATGACGTTTACACCGGCCGCGGAGCAGATGTTGAAAGAATACACCTGGCCCGGCAATGTGCGGGAGCTTTCCAACGTAATCGAGCGGGCACTCTCCGCCGTCGACGGACCCTATATCAGAACCCAGGATCTGCCCTTCTACCTCCACACACGTGAAGATTCCCTGAAGGCTCCCACGGTATCGCCTATCCGTGAAATTCAGGATCGTGCCGAAAAAGAAGCCATCCTGCTTGCCCTCCGGGAGGCGGGAAACAACAAGGCCCGGGCATCCCGAATCCTGGGCATCCACAGAACTCTGCTTTATAAAAAAATTAAGAAGCACCGCATCGAATTTGTTTTTTAAAGGGGAGAAAAGGCTGTCGTCATGACATTGTCCCGACCCTTCAAGATCGTCCTTAATCTTCTCATCATCCTTGTCTGGGGCTGGTCGCTCTTTTTTCTCATGAAGCGTGAGGGCATGCTTGCGCCGCCTGATGAGCAGCCGTCCTTCAATCGCTTTTTAGCGACTGAATTCGAGATAGATTCATGGCGAAGCATATACGTGGACGGCCGCTGGATAGGTTATGTTCACTTTCTATACGGCCCAAGGGAAGAAGAGGGTTTTGCCGCCACCTCCACATCCTTTCTCAAATTCAACATGTTCGGCCAGCCCAGAGAACTGGCCATCGAAAGCCGTCAGCTGCTCGATAATGATCATCGCCTTCTTGAATTTGAAACAACCATATCTGGAATCGCCGGCATCACTATCAGGGGCAGGCGGGTGGACAAAAGGCTGATTGCCTCCATAGCCTACGGCGATGTCGCTATGCAGAGATCCTTCGACTTCGATGATAATTTTTTTCTCGACCATGGCATCTTTCAGGTGTACAGGGGAACCGGCCTTTCTCCGGGCGACACCTGGCGCCTCAACGTTCTGAACCCGATGACCTTCAAGCCCGAGAGTGTAATTCTCCGCGTAATAGATAGAGAAAATGACCTTCTTGTCATGGAAACTCAATTCGCGGGACTAACGGCCACATCCTGGGTCGATAAGGGTGGCCTCGTGGTTCGGGAGGAAACCCCCAACGGCTGGACCATCGTTTCAGAACCCCGGGAAAAAGTGGAACGCCACCTGGAAGCTTCGTCCTTTGCCGCAGTAGATATTCTGGAGCAAGTTTCAGTGCCCGTGGCAAAGAAACTCCCCAGTCCCAGATCGATTCGGTCGCTGATCCTTCGGGTTTCAGGCTATGACGCAGGGAAAATTCCATTCAATGAGGCCCGCCAGATTCTTCTGGATCTGGAAGAGGGAATAATCCGCATAACCGCTGAAAATGAAGCCTCAATCGCCGGGATGACTATGCCCTTTGAGGATGAAAGTATCCGCCCTTACCTGGA
>JAQUQY010000189.1 GCA_028715865.1 Syntrophales bacterium | reverse complement strand
GGGGAAAAGGACGAAGTACCGGCGGAGTAGGTCATGTTAGCAAGAAGCCTCCCAATTGAGAGCATGAGCAGGAGTTTCTAGAATGTCAAAAACCAGAGTTTACGAATTGGCCAGAGAACTCGCCCTGGAGACCAAGGAGCTGATAAGCCGACTTGAAAAGATCGGCATTGCCGTCAAGTCTCACTCCAGCACCCTGGAAGAAGATGATGTCATTCGTGCCCGTCGTGAATTAGTCCTTGGTGAGCCTGAAAAGGTTGAGGAAAAGCGGGTGAAGTCGACTGTCATACGTCGAAGAGCCGTTCGTGAAGAAGCGTCCGTCCTTCCTGAAAAGGAGCCTGAGGAGAAACCGGAAGCGGAAGAACCGGCTGCCGGTGCCGCTCCTCCCTCCGCAGCGGAAGAGACCGCTTTAGAAGAAAAGCCCTCCACCACGGCTGTGAAGAAAAGAAAAGAAGCGGAAGAGCGGGCGGCAAAACCCTCGGCAACCGCTGTGAAGCCTGCCAGGAAGGAACCGGAGCCGGAAGTAGCGGTTGAACCGGAAAAAATCGAAACCGCCAGAGAAAAGCCGATGGAGGGAGAGGCAGCAGAAAGGCCGCCTCAGGAGGAACGTAAAAAAGTTGCACCCGTGACAGAAGCAGCGGCGCCAAAGGAAAAGGAAGAAACCGCCGTCGAGGAGTCGAAAAAACGTAAACGTCCCGTTCCCGTTCCCGTTGAGGAAGTAGCCGCACGTAAGAAGGCCTTCGTCAAGCAGCACGTGGAACGAAAGGAAAGACGGGGAAAGAAGGATCGCGATATCGAAACCGCCGAGCCATGGAAGACTGCTAAAAAGCCTGTAGCCGTGGCCCCGAAAAAAACGGAAATAACTACGCCAAAAGCAATAAAGAGGCGAATAAAAGTGGATGAAGCAATAAAAGTTGGCGACCTGGCAAAAAAAATGGGGGTGAAAACGAACGAGGTCATTTCAAAGCTCATGTCCCTGGGCATGATGGTAACCATAAACCAGTCCATAGACGCCGATGTGGCGTCGCTGGTGGCCGTTGATTTCGGATACCAGGTGGAGACGGTAAGCTATGACTACGAAGAGGTTGTTCCCCGTACTGATGATTCCCCTGAGAAACTCCGGTCCAGGGCTCCCGTAGTTACCGTAATGGGGCATGTTGACCACGGCAAGACATCGCTGCTGGATGTTATCAGGAAAACAAACGTAATGGATGGTGAAACGGGAGGAATAACACAGGCCATCGGCGCCTATCATGTTCACATCAACGACAGGGATATTGTTTTTCTTGACACCCCGGGCCATGAAGCCTTTACGACAATGAGGGCCAGGGGCGCCAAAGTAACTGATATCGTTGTACTTGTGGTGGCTGCCGATGACGGGGTCATGGACCAGACCGTGGAAGCCATTAATCACTCCCGGGCGGCTGGTGTTCCCATAATTGTAGCCGTCAACAAAATCGACAAGCCCGGCGCTGACCCGGAAAGGATTAAGCAGCAGCTTGCCCAGTACGAACTTATCCCGGAAGACTGGGGCGGGGAAACCATCTACTCGGAAGTGTCGGCAAAGCAGAACACCGGGATCGAAGAGCTTCTGGAACTGATTCTTCTTCAGGCGGACATGCTGGAACTGAAAGCAGATCCCGACAGGCCCGCCCAGGGCATAATAATAGAGAGCAAGCTTGACAAGGGACGTGGACCCGTGGCGACGGTCATCATTCAGGAGGGGACGCTTCGCGAAGGAGACGCCTTCGTGTCAAAAACGGAATACGGTAAAGTGCGGGCCATGATAGATGACCAGGGAAGAAGAGTCTCGTCGGCAGGGCCTTCGATGCCTGTTGAAGTAATAGGGTTTTCTAAAGTTCCCGCCGTGGGTATTGATTTTGTCTGTGTTGAGGACGAGAAAAAGGCCAGGGAAATCGGGGAATACCTGTCCCGCAAAGAGCGGGAGAAAAAACTCTCCATGACTTCAAAGGTCACCCTGGAACAGCTCTATGAAAGGATAAAGGAAGGCGCCAAGGAGCTGAGGGTCGTTCTGAAGGGCGACGTACAGGGATCCATCGAAGCCCTTTCCGAGGCCCTCCAGAAGATCAGCACAGATGAAATCAAGCTGTCCATAATTCACGCCTCCGTGGGTACAATCAACGAAAACGACGTAATGCTGGCTTCCGCGTCTGAAGCCGTAATTATAGGCTACCGCGTCCGTCCCGATGCCCGCATTATCGATCTGGCCGAGCAGGAAGGCGTGGACCTGAAGTTTTATGAAATCATCTATGAAGCCATAGCTGAAGTAAAGGCAGCCATGGAAGGTCTCCTGGAGCCTGTTTACGAGGAGGTGCGGGAAGGCGCCGCCGAGGTGAGGGAACTCTTCAGAATACCCAAAGTAGGAGTGATTGCCGGCAGCTATGTGATCCAAGGCAAACTTGCCAGAAACTCCTATCTCAGGTTGATACGTGACGGGATTGTCATTCACAATGGAAGCTTTTTATCCCTTAAGCGCTTCAAGGACGACGTGAAAGAGGTAGCCTCGGGCTATGAATGCGGCATCGGCATTGACGGATTCGATGACATAAGGGTTGGAGACGTCGTGGAGGCCTATACCAAGCGAAAGGTGGAACGGTCTCTCGAAAGAACCAGGAGCTGAGGAGTTTAGCGGTGGTTGTGGGAACAGGCGTAATAAAGCTTTTTATCCCCGAGTGCAGGTCACTCAAGGAAAAGCGCTCCGTGATACGCAAAGTGGTAAGCCGGGTCAGGCATAACTTCAATGTTTCCATGGCTGAAGTCAGCGATAACGATAACTGGAAGCGATGCACCCTGGGCTTTGCCGTCGTGGGAAACGAGCGTGGGCACATCGACTCCACCATGAATGCCGTTATGAACTTTATGGACGACCTTCGGTTGGCCGAAATCGTGGACGCGAAAAAAGAAATGCTGAACCTGTCCGATTCCGGTGAGGACGCCTATCTCAGGGAAGGTAAGTTCGATGAGCCATAAGAGAGCCGACCGCGTGGCGGATCTCATAAAGGCAGAACTATCGAGACTTATGCTTCGCGACGTTGCCGATCCGCGAATTCAACATGTTACCGTAACGGGTGTTAAGGTATCCGATGACCTTCGATTTGCCAGGATATTTTTCGTTCAAATGGGAGAAGAGGGCTTCAAGGAGGAGACCATAAACGGCCTTCGGCAGGCCACAGGATTTTTCAAGAGAGAGCTGGGAAAGCGGCTGAATCTCCGGTACGTGCCTAATATTGAATTTTCCTTTGATGAATCCTTCGATTACGGAACACGAATTGAGCGGCTTTTCAACGAGATACAAAAGTCCATGATTGACAGAATAGCCGATGCCATTGGAGAGGCGAAATCCATTCTGCTGGCTTCACATGTCCGTCCGGACGGGGACGCCGTGGGCTCCTTGCTTGCCCTCTATCACGCTGTACGATACCTGGACAAGCAGGTTGTCGTATTCTGTCAGGACAAGATTCCAGAC
>JAQUQY010000188.1 GCA_028715865.1 Syntrophales bacterium | reverse complement strand
CGAGGGCGCCGCCGTTCCGGATATGAAAAGCCGCTCTGCGGTCCTTGCGTGCCTTAGAAGGAGCGGACCTGAATAAAACACAGGGAATTAACCGTTGCGGGCTCTTTCCCGTTCGTGCTATACGGAGATGATAAGAGGAATACTGCTAAATACGCGATGAATGGAACGAAGCGACGATATACAAAACCCGTGTTTATCGGGTCGGTGCAGGTGGGGGGAGACGCTCCCGTTATCGTCCAGTCAATGACGTCCACTAAGACTGACAGGATTTCCGAGACCGTACATCAAATAATCAAGCTTGAAGAGGCCGGCTGTGAAATTATCCGCCTTGCCGTGCCTGATGCCCCGGCGGCTGAGGCAATCCCGGGGATAAAGAAGCAGATACATATACCTGTCATCGCAGATATACACTTTGATCATCGTCTCGCCCTTCGGGCCATTGAATGCGGCGCCGACGCGATTAGAATCAATCCCGGAAACCTGGGGAAAGAATTTATGCTGTCCGTGATCGAGGCGGCACGCCGAAAAAATGTCGTCATCCGTATCGGAATAAACTCCGGATCGCTGGAAAAGGACATTCTTTCAAGTCACGGAGGACCCACGTCGGAGGCTCTCGTCGAAAGCGCCCTCCGAACGGTGGCCTTCTTCGAAGAACACGGTTTTTTCTCCATTAAACTTTCTCTGAAATCTTCGAACGTAAGAACAATGATAGAGGCCTATCGGACCATTTCAGGCAAGACAGACTATCCACTGCACCTGGGCGTAACCGAGGCCGGAGGGCTGGTGAGTTCGGCAGTGAAATCCTCCGTTGGTCTGGGAATACTGCTATACGAAGGTATCGGGGACACTGTCCGCGTATCCGTAACTGGAGATCCTATGCAGGAAATGCCGGTGGCTTGGGGCGTACTGAGGGCGCTGGATATCAGGAAACGGGGTCCCGAGATCATATCATGTCCAACCTGCGGGCGATGTGAAATAGATCTTCCATCACTTGTAGGGGAGGTGGAGGATCGGCTTGCATCCATGAAGGAATACCTGAAAATCGCCCTAATGGGATGTGTAGTAAACGGTCCAGGGGAAGCGGCGGAGGCAGACGTCGGCATAGCCGGCGGGAAGCGCTCGGGCGTTCTTTTCAGGAAGGGCGCAATCTTGAAGAAGGTTAAGGAAGGTCATTTTGTCGATTCATTGATGGAAGAAATTGAAAAAATCATAAAGGAAAAGAATAAGCAATCCAAAAGCTGTTAGAAAAACAGGGGGTACAGGAGACACTATGCGATATTCCGAGATGCTTTTGCCGACCACAAAGGAAACTCCCTCTGACGCGGAGGTAACCAGCCACCAGCTCATGCTTCGGGCGGGAATGATACGGAAACTTGCCGGCGGCATTTATTCCTATCTTCCTCTTGGCTACAGGACGATCAAGAAGGTTGAAGCCATAATTCGCGAGGAAATGGACCGGGCGGGAGCCCAGGAAATCTTCATGCCCGCCGTTCAGCCCTCTGAACTCTGGCAGGAATCAGGCCGATGGCAACAGTACGGAAAGGAACTCCTGAGGCTGCGTGACCGCCATAACCGGGATTACTGCATCGGGCCTACCCACGAAGAGGTGGTTACCGATATAGTGCGAAACGAGATCCAGACATATCGGCAGCTCCCGAAAAACCTGTACCAGATACAGACTAAGTTCAGGGACGAGATCAGGCCCCGCTTCGGTGTAATGCGGAGCCGTGAATTCAGTATGAAGGATGCCTACAGCTTTGACGCCGATGAAGAGGGGGCCGCCCGTTCCTACGAAAGGATGTTCGATGCCTACGAGCGTATATTCAGGCGTTGCGGCCTCAGCTTCAGGGCCGTCGAAGCGGACAGCGGCAACATCGGCGGCAGTTATTCCCACGAATTCCTTGTAAACGCGGCATCCGGCGAGGACGGCATGGTATATTGCCTTGCCTGCGACTACGCGGCAAACACTGAAAAAGCGGAAACCGCGAAGCCGAAGGAGGGGATCAGTTCTGAATCGGAGTTCCTTCCCCTGGAAGAGGTTCATACGCCTGACATACGATCCATAGAAGAAGTGTCGGCCTTTATCGGTGTTAAACCCCGAGATGTTGTAAAGACCCTTATATATGTAGCTGACGGAAAAACGATTGCCGTTCTTGTTCGTGGCGACAACGAGATCAACGAAACCAAGGTGAGGAATTTTCTTGATGCCTCTATCCTGGAAATGGCGTTGGACGAGGAGATAATGGCAGCAACGGGATCACCTCGGGGATTCGCCGGTCCCATTGGAATCAAGTGTCCCCTTTACGCCGATTATTCACTGATTAACATGAAAAACTTCGTCGTCGGCGCCAACCGGGAAGATTACCACCTGAAGAACTGCAACTGGGGCAGGGACGTGACAATCGACACTTTCGCCGACTTCCGCATGATTGCCGACGATGACGCATGTCCGCGATGCGGAGGCGAAATCCGTTTCGCCAGGGGCATTGAAGTGGGGCATGTATTCAAGCTCGGAACAAAGTACAGCAAGGCCATGAACGCCACCTACCTGGATAGTGATGGGAAGGAAAAATTAATGATCATGGGGTGTTACGGCATAGGTGTAGCACGTACGGCGGCGGCGGCAATTGAACAGAGCCACGATGAGGACGGCATTATCTGGCCGATGGCCATTGCTCCCTTCCAGGTAATCCTTACGCCGGTAAACATGAGTGACGAAAACCTTGCCCTGACTGCCGAAGGCATCTATGAAGAGCTGCGTGGGCAGGGGATTGATGTGCTATACGACGATCGTGACGAAAGGGCGGGCGTCAAATTCAAAGACGCCGACTTGGTTGGTATTCCTCTGCGGATTACCATAGGCGCGAAAAGACTGGCCGAAGGCCTGGTGGAAGTTCGAAAACGGGCTACCGGAGAGGTGAGCCTCCTTGCTCTTGCCGAAGTGACAGACTTCGTCAAGGAAATCGTAGTGAGAGAGTTAGATGCCTTCGCCGGAGGATAATTACTATTCATGAGGATATCTGGTACATTGTCACTTTCCTGGGAAATCCATTTGCTTTGGGTATAAACAAATGGTTCGTATTACCGACATACTGGAAGAAGCTCAGAAATACATGTCCCGGAACGAAGTGGAGATGATTGAGAAAGCCTATATATTCTCAGCTTCGGTTCACCAAGGACAGGTGCGGCTTTCCGGTGAGCCCTACCTGAATCATCCTCTCGAGGTTACGTGGATATTGGTCAAAATGAAGCTGGACGTGTCGACCATTATTACGGGACTGCTCCATGACACCGTTGAAGACACCCTGACAACGCTTGAACAGCTGGAATCCTCCTTTGGAAAAGAAGTTGCCTTCCTTGTGGACGGGCTGACCAAGATAAGCAAAATAGTCTTCGCCAGCCGCCTGGAGCAGCAGGCGGAGTACTTCCGTAAAATGATTCTCGCCATGTCTTCGGACATAAGGATTCTGATGGTTCGGCTGGCTGACAG
>JAQUQY010000187.1 GCA_028715865.1 Syntrophales bacterium | reverse complement strand
CGCCCTGGCTTCCAGGAAAGACCCGGCTGTTAATTGTTTGCGCGTATTCTTGCCTGCACATTATCATGCCGCCCCGGGGTCCCCGAAGGGTCTTGTGAGTAGTAGTGGTCACATACTCGCAGAGCGGAACCGGGGTAGGGTGAAGCCCCGTGGCCACCAACCCGGCTATGTGGGCAATGTCAGCCATGATGATCGCTCCGATTTCGTCGGCGATTGTCCTGAAAGCCTGGAAATCGATGGTGCGGGGATAGGCGCTTGCCCCAACCACTATCATTTTCGGACGGTGTCGCCTTGCCTGATCTTCCACCTCGTTGAAGTCGATAAATTCTGTTTCCTTTTTCACTCCGTAGGAAACGACATTGTAGAAGCGACCTGAAAAATTTACCGGGCTTCCGTGGGAAAGATGACCGCCGTGGGACAGGTTCATGCCAAGGATGGTATCACCCGGATTCAGTGCGGCAAAGTAAACAGCCATGTTAGCCTGGGTACCGGAGTGAGGTTGCACGTTGATGTGGTCCGCGCCGAAAAGGAGCTTCGCCCGCTCGATTGCCAGGGTTTCGGCTATGTCAACGAACTCGCAACCTCCATAATAGCGTTTTCCAGGGTATCCTTCGGCATACTTGTTGGTCATTACCGATCCCTGGGCCTCCAGCACGGCTTCACTTACAAAATTTTCAGAAGCGATCAGCTCAATTTTCCCCGATTGCCTCTTCGTTTCTTTATGGATTGCGTCGGCTATTTCAGGATCCCGATCCCGTAAAAAAGACATTCTAGTTACCCTCCTTGCTTTTCATCACTCATGAGCAAAAGGAAACTCTATACCGATTTATTGTCAAAAGTTCAAGTTTCAAATGGCCGCTTGAGGGTTTCTATTTTTTGAAGCCGTCTGATGTGACGATTTCCTTCGAATTCAGCTGTCAGCCAGACGTCGACAATGGAGCGGGCAGTTTTACCGTCGGTCTTTCTACCCGCCAGAACGAGTACATTCGAATCATTGTGAGCCCGGCTTAATCGAGCTGTTTCCACATCAAGGCACAGTGCTGCTCGAATGCCCGGAAAACGGTTCGCGGCTATTGACATGCCTATTCCTGATCCGCAAATCAGGATGCCCCGGTCCACGGAGCCTGAAAGTATCCCCTGCGCTACGGCGCCGACAAAGTCAGGGTAATCGACGGGATCGGAATTGTCCGTGCCGGCATCCTGGATGCCGTGATTATTCTCAATCAGCCAGGCTTTCAGATCCTCCTTTAGAGCAAAGCCTCCGTGGTCTGATCCTATGGCAATGTTCATTGCTTTTTTCATCTCCCGTAATTGAATTTTTTGAATAATATCACGGAGTTTACGCCGCCGAATCCAAAGGCATTGGACATGGCCACATTGATTTCACGCCGTGCTGCATTGTGGGGCGTAAAGTCTAGATCACACAGGGGATCAGGGTTGTCGAGGTTGATAGTGGGTGGAATGATCCCTTCCTCAACAGCTTTGGCGGTCAGTAAGGCCTCGATGCCACCGGCCGCTCCAAGCAAGTGGCCCGTCATGGACTTGGTGGAACTGACTGCCAGAGACCGGGCATGGCTGCCGAAAACGGACTTGATAGCTTCCGTTTCATAGACATCATTTAGCGGGGTTGATGTGCCATGGGCGTTGATATAATCCACATCAGCGGGAGTCAAGCCGGCATCCAGGATCGCAAGTTCCATGCAGCGGGAGGCGCCCGGGTGACCGGGAGGTGGGGCCGCTATATGGAAGGCGTCACAGGTCGATCCGGACCCGGCGATTTCGGCGTAAATTCGGGCGCCTCTCTCCAGGGCGTATGTCAGCTCTTCAAGTACAAGAACGGCGGCTCCCTCACTGATTACAAATCCATCCCGATCAGCTTCGAATGGCCGGCTTGCCTTTTCGGGTTCGTCGTTTCTCGTTGAGATGGCCCGCATGGAATTGAATCCCGCCACGCCAAGGGGAGTGACGGCGGCGTCGGTTCCTCCAGTAAGCATTACGTCGGCGTATCCTTCAAAAATAGCGCGTGCGGAGTCGCTGATGGAATTGTTCCCGGCTGCACAGGCTGTAGCGACACAGCTTATGGGTCCTCTGGCGCCCATATGAATGGCCACGTTTCCGGCGGCCAGGTTTCCCAGGGCTGCCGGGATGGCCATGGGCGAAACTCTTCTTGGCCCAGCCTTCATAATGACTTCTTTTTCACGCTCCATCGTCTGAAGGCCGCCGATGGCTGACCCGATGATAACCCCGGCACGATCGGCGTTTCTTTCATCGATAATCAACCCGGCGTCATCGACAGCCATATGTGCCGCCGCCAGGGCAAATATAATGAAGTTGTCCAATCGTTTCAGCTCCTTGGCGCTTATGAATGCGAGGGGATCGAAGTCCTTTACTTCTCCGGCAAAAGTAGTTGTAAAACCAGCCGTATCAAATTTCGTAATGGGGCCTATTCCTGATCGACCTTCAAGCGCGTTTTTCCACGTATCGGCAACCGTATTTCCCAAGGGATTAACGGTGCCAAGGCCAGTTATAACTACCCTTTTTCGATGTTGATTCATGTCTTACGTTAACAACCTCTTTTTCAAATATTCGATCACGTCCTTGACGAAGCGGATTTTCTCCAGTTCTTCGTCGGCAATCTCGATGCCGAAAATATCTTCCATAGACATCACCATTTCAACGATATCCAGAGAATCAGCCCCGAGGTCATCAATGAAGGCGGCGTCCATGCTGTATTCATCATTAGTAATGTTTAGCTGGTTAATGACGGCTTCCTTTACTTTTTCTTCAATGAACGCGATATCAATGGCCATTCCATTTCCTCCTGTTTTTATGCCGCCACATCAGACTCAGCCTGCCCGACGGCTTATTATTGTTGAAGATCATTCCGGTTGCCTCCGGAATCGTTAATGACATCAAAGGGTCTAAATAACCCTTCTCACATATTGAGCCCTCCGTTAACGCTGATTACCTGTCCCGTAACGTAGTCAGCGTCGGGCGACACCAGAAAGCCTACCACGCCGGCAACGTCTTCTGGTATGCCCAGACGCCCCAGGGGTATCATTTCAAGAACCCTTTCACGGCCAGTCCCGTCAATTGAGGCAGTCATGTCGGTGGTGATCAGACCGGGAGCCACAGCATTGACACATATATTACGGGAGCCAACCTCCCTTGCCAGAGATCGGGTAAGCCCGGTGATTCCAGCCTTGGAGGCTCCGTAGCAGGCCTGACCCGCATTGCCGGCCTCGGCCACGATTGATGTCATATTTACAATACGTCCCCATCGCTGCCGAATCATGCCGCGAAGGACGGCCCGACAACAGTTGAAGGTACCCCTCAGATTCACATTCATGAGGGAGTCCCATTCATTGTCGCTGGTTCGAACGAAAAGGGAATTCAGGGTAACCCCGGCGTTATTGACCAGTATGTCCACATGGGACTGTTCATCTGCTATTTTAGCCACAACTTCACGCACGGCTTCGGCATCGGCGACATCAAAGGGAGCCAGTTCACCCTTCCCCCCGTTATTC
>JAQUQY010000186.1 GCA_028715865.1 Syntrophales bacterium | reverse complement strand
TCTAGCTCACGCGTCTCATCCGCCTCGAACCAGAAGCGGTGTGACTTGCTGTACTACCTGGCATTTCATACCGGATCCCGCCGACATTTCGGAAATTTTTCGCATCATGGCCCGGGGTCCGCAGGCGTAAAAGCCGGTTTCATCTCCTCCATCTAACACAATATCCTGGCTGAAAAGTTCGGTCACGGCGCCGTGAAACCCTCTGCTTCCATCGTCGGTGGCGACTTTGACGCGGTCGCAAAGCAACTCCAGCCTTTCAATGCCGACCAGGAGCGTTTCCGTCCTGGCTCCCATGTAAGAGATTATCTCCAGGTGTTTGCGGGCCGGGTGCTCCCGGCAGTGTTCAGCCAGGAAACTCAGGGGGGCCACGCCCACGCCGCCCGCAACAAGTACAATTTTCCGAAGGCGGTTATCCACATAAAAGCCCCGGCCCAGAGGGCCCATGACATGCAGAATATCGCCTACTTCACAAGAGGCTAGAAGTTCCGTCCCCGTACCGACAACACGATAAATTACTTCGACCACCGTTTTTTCTTCCATATTCTTTCTGGAAAAAATACTGAACGGCCTTGCGAGGAGCGGCGAATTGAAGCCCGGTTTTCTGATCATCATAAACTGGCCCGGAAGCGAGTCGCCGAAGATCCGGGGAAGTTCGATGGCCATAACATAGTGACCGTGCCCCGCTTCACGGTTATAATGAATAATTCCTTTTTCAATTCCCCCTGGCCGTCTCATCCACTCACCTTCTGCGAGTTACCGGAATATTACCGGCTTCCCTGAGGTCCGCCCACATAATGCTGGCGTCCTCATTGGTATCGCTGTAGTACCTTGGCCTTACGCCGGATACCTTGAATCCGAAACGCTCATAGAGCCCCAGAGCGATGCCGTTTGAAAACCGGGCTTCCAAAGTGGCAAGGCAGACTCCCTCGTCAAGGGAAATGCGCATCATGTCCGCCAACAATCCCGAAGCCACTCTCCTCTTTCTGCACCCCTCGTCCACAGCAATGCTCCTCAGGTGTACCTCATCATGCACAATCGCGAAACAGCTGTAACCGATCACTCTTCTATCCTGGAATGCAACACGGTTGTAGCAGAACGGAATGGAAAGCTCTTCCAGGAACATTCCTTCCGTCCAGGGAGAGGAGAAGGATAAGCCTTCGATACGAAGCACCTCCCCCATATCATCCGGCGTCATGTCCCTGATTCCATAAATGATGGATTCACCGCCCTCCGCAACGGCCTTTTTCACAGGCTTCTCCAGCCCTTTCATGCCCGACCTACCACATACGGGCCAGTATCATTACAACAAGAAAAACTCCCGAAAATACCGGGAGTGCACCCCTGGTCTTTATCGTCGAAAGCGCCACTGACACTCCCAGGATGGGGATAAAGTAATATATGAGCCTCAGAGCGCTGAGGAGCCTTTCCGTAAGAAGCGGAAAGAAGACTTCAAGAATCGCCGTTCCAATCACCAGGAATAAGAATATCAAAAGTGAAGACATTATATAGGTCTTCACCATTCCGAAATAGTGACCGCGAGCAATTGCCGCTGAGTCGCCCCGCCGGGCGTCTTCCTCGACTCTTGCCGAAATGGCGTCATTCGACTCAGCCACAAGAACATCCCCCTTGCGGGCAATGAAAGCAACGGGAGCAAAAATCAGTACTGCAGCGGCAATAAGCTCCGGCGACGGTCCGCCCAGGCTTTTACCTGACATAATTGAAACGGCGGTGACTAGAACAGCAACGACGGTGTCATTGGGAGGAATATAACGTCCCATTGGATACCGGTCGATCCATAGCAGTTCGATCATGGCCCCCGCCACAAGGCCCGTCATGGGGTCTCCCAGGCTAAATCCGATAATGGGTCCGGCAACAACAGGCCGGGAAATCATAATATGCAGAACATTCCTGTCGAGACACAAAAGCCCCCCAAGAAGTGCCGCCTGAAACGTGGAATACCACATGACAGCCTACCAGTACCTTGAGGCGGATCGTCCTTTAACACCTCGGATATGTGTAACCTTCTCAGACGACCAAAGTAAACCTTTTTCCGCCATCATTGGTGTTATTCCGGCCTCAACGGATCCGTCTGACCGCTTCAGCAAAGGATTCCGGGCGGTCCCTTGGAACGCTTCTAATTTCAACATCAACTCCAAGGCGCACGAGCATCATCAAGTCGTCTATTTCGCCGTCGCTCAGACAAAGATGCGTTCCAATTTTTCGATTTTTTCCGTCCTTATCGTAGACATTACCCACATTCAGTGAGTTAAACCGGACTCCCAGACGATAGGCCCTGATAACATCATCGATGCCGCCGAAAAGAACGATCGTTTCCTTTTCATCGGCGGCTTTCCCCGCACTGCCGAGCCTGTTGCCGGCAAATTCATCAATTCCGCAGACGAAGACCTCTATCTCCTTGGGTACGGCCATGCGTATTATAGATTCCCGGAAAATGTCTCCCATCACCTCGTCATTGACGACGATGATTCGCGACGCCCTGAGAAATGGAACCCAGGATTCGAGAATCTGACCATGAACCAGTCTGTTATCTATCCTAACCAGGCATCTTTTAAGCGTTTTCAACGTCAGCCCTGAACTTCTTGCGATAATATTTTTTCAGTCTTCGGCTTTCCTGTTCAGTATGGCGCTTGCCAGATAAATATTTTTTTTCCCGTATTCAGCTATGTAATCGGCGAACTCATAAAGCGACATTTCGCCCTGCGCGTTGGGCACTTTCAGGAGCATGGGAAGGTTGACGCCAGTCACCACTTCCACCTTGTCCTTTTTCAGAAATGATAAAGATATGTTTGATGGTGTGCCACCGAAAAGATCCGTAAGGATTAAAACGCCCGCTCCCGCGTCGGATTTTTTAATTGCCGCCGTTGTTTCTTTCTTCAGTTCGTCAACTCCCTTTGTGGCATCTACGGTTACGGGAATTACGCCCTTAAGTTCACCCTTTATGAGTTCGGCGGCCCTTATAAGTTCCTTGCCAAGGTTTCCATGAGTCATCACAACTACGCCTATCATACTACCCTCCGCGGGCCTTCTGATTTTAAATGCTTAGGCTAATTAATCGGCCTTCAATTGTCAAGGATTTACATCTTGCCGCCTTAGGGATCTCCTTAGCCGCATGAGTGGAAACATCGCGGAATACCCGGATAAGCAAGGCCCCATGCTGGTTTGTTCTTGTGGGTTGGCCTCTCAGCCACTGTTCTTGACAGGCCGGCCCGGCTGCGTTTATAAGCAAACATTGGCAGAAAATTCCAATTTCCGGAGGTTAATAAATGGCAGTAATAGAGAAAACAGCCTGCCCACACTGCGGAGGAACCATAGAGAGATATAGAAATCCAACACCCACGGTGGATATAATAATAGAGATCGACGGCGGGATCGTTCTTGTATTAAGAAAAAACAAACCCATCGGATGGGCAATTCCCGGCGGCTTCGTAGACTACGGAGAATCACTTGAAGAGGCCGCGCGACGGGAGGCGTTGGAGGAAACATCTCTCCTGGTTGAAAATCTCAGGCAGCTGCACACCTATTCGGATCCCCGTCG
>JAQUQY010000185.1 GCA_028715865.1 Syntrophales bacterium | reverse complement strand
ACGCGGAGGATGGAAGCTACAACCAGTTTATCGTACTTACTAAACCCCCTGTTCCTGCTGGAATATACACTGCAAGGGCAACGGGCATGGTGTCCGGTCAAACAGCGGATACTGAGCTTTACCTGCGCGAGCCCTTGGGCGTTGATATCATGAAGGATTGGCTTGGAACGAAAGTAGGCAAGATCAAGGATAACCGGCCCCGGTAGCCCTTAAAGATAAAACGTGGCCTGTCGGGCTTTAGACAAGTCAAGCGAGGGGGACAGGTTTCAAGTCTGTCCCCCTAAATATTATTTTTTATTCAAGGCGAATTGGAACCAGCACTCTTTGTTGTAAATATCTCTGAAATTACTTGGGCTTTTACCGCAGTCATTGCACCTTACAAGGGTAGAAATTATGCGAAATGATTCCCGCCATGATTCACGCCATGATTCCAGGGACGATTTTCTCAAGGACCGGTTACCGGAGTTTCGAGTAGAGGATCTTGACTTCAGGAGCATGTCGAAAAAACTGAAGCTCCTGGGCCTGGGCATAGCGATACTGATACTGATAACAATTGCCAACGGCGCCATGTCATTTTACCGGGAATGGCTCTGGTTCGGGAGTCTGGGTCATGAAGCTGTAATCCTGAAGGTTGTGGGAACCCGGATACTTCTCTTTATAGCCGGAATGGCAGTGGCGCTCCTGCTTACAGTTCCAAATCTTCTGACTGTTCTTAAAACCACTGCCCACCTTCCCGCCGGCGGTCAAGGCGTCTATCCCGATGCCTATACGAATGCCAGGCGTTTTTTTGTCCGAATAGGCTGGGGAGCCGCAATCCTTGGCTCACTCTTTTTCGCTACCAAACTCTCTCTTGAATGGGACATTTTTCTGCGCTTCATCAACATGGTTCCCTTTGAAAGGGTCGACCCTGTTTTTTATAAGGACTTTTCCTTTTACATATTTGCAGTTCCGGCCATCGAGCTGATCCGGTCCTGGCTGCTCAGTCTTATTCTGGCGATAATGGTGGCATCGGCCGCCCTCTACTTTGCCGCGGCTCTTCTGAGGGGAGATCGATTCGCCTTCAAGGAAAAGATGCGTTTGCACCTGGTCATCCTTGGAGCCTTATTTCTGGTTCTGGTAGCTACTGGTTACTGGCTGGACAGGTACGAACTTCTCTATTCCCCCATTGGATCCGTTTTCGGCGTGGGATTCACCGACAGCCATGTTACGCTTCCGGCACTGACGCTTCTGGCTGCAGCCTCTATTGCCTGCGCGGTCCTGCTGCTTCACAAGGGTTTCCGGTCCAGCAATAACAGGCCCCTCTTCCTGCTTGTGGGAGGACTTGTGGCTTTACACATAGTTGCGGGGAGCCTGCTTCCGGCTGTGGCACAGCGGCTTTACGTGGAGCCAAGTGAACTGGCGAGAGAAACGCCCTATCTTGCCAGTAACATTGAATTGACACGTGAAGCCTATAACCTGACAAAACTCAGGTCCAGCAGCCATCCCGCCTTTGGTGAAATTGACCAGGAAACCTTAAGAACAAACCAGGGAACAATTCAAAATGTGCGCCTGTGGGACGAAGGGCCACTTTTGCAGAGCTATAACCAGATCCAGTTCTTCCGTCTTTACTATGACTTTCTTGCGGTTCACACGGACCGCTACATGGTGGACGGCGAGCTTCGCCAGGTCATGCTGGCCAGCCGAGAGCTTTCGGCGGAGAAACTCCCCGATGAAGCCCAGCGTTGGGTCAACCGGCATCTTCAGTTCACGCATGGCTATGGTGTAACTGTAACTCCCGTCACGGAAGTGGACCAGGGCGGGCGGCCGGGCTTCCTGCTGAAGGATGTCCCGCCCACGGGGAAGCTTTCGCTGGATCGCCCGGAAATTTACTACGGACTGAAGAGTCTGGACTACCTTATTGTTAAGAGCGGCATGGGGGAGTTCAACTACCCCGGCCCAGCGGGACCGGTTTACACCAGCTATGATGGAACCGGCGGAGTTCCCCTGAACAGCCTCTTCAGACGCGCGCTCTACGCTATGATGTTCATGGATGTGAATATTCTGATTTCGGGGGAAGTTCTAAAAGAAAGCCGCATTCAATACAGGCGAACCGTTCCGGAAAGATTCTCGGCAGTAACACCCTTTCTTCTAAGGGACGGCGAGGCTTACGCAGTTGTAGCCAACGGCAGAATATACTGGATACAGGACGCGTATACCGTAACCAACCTCTATCCCTATTCCACCCCATGGCAGAATCGTTTCAACTATATTCGAAACAGCGTAAAGGCCGTGGTAGATGCCTATAACGGAACAATCGATTACTATGTATCTGATCCGTCAGACCCTATCATACGCGCCTATCAGTCAATGTTTCCCCATCTTTTCAAGCATATGGACGACATGCCCGCTTATCTTAAGGAGCATGTACGGTATCCGCAGGATCTCTTCACGGTCCAGACCCAGATGTTGCTGCAGTACCACATGGAAGATCCCACCGTGTTCTACAACAAGGAAGACCAGTGGTCTGTTCCGGTTCAGACTTCCTTCGGCAGAACCGAGGCGCTAAGCCCATACTATATAGTGGCCCGGCTTCCAGGGGAATCAAAGGAGGAATTTCTTCTAATACAGCCCTTCACGCCTTCGGGCCGTCACAACCTTGTAAGCTGGATGGCAGCCCGAAGTGACGGAGACGCTTATGGCGATCTCGTTCTTTTCCGTTTCCCTTCGGGACGCCACGTGGACGGGCCTAATCAGGTCGAAGCCAGAATCGACAATGACGCTGTTATCTCAGAGCAGTTTACACTCTGGGGCCAGGTTGGTTCCGAAGTATTCAGGGGAATACTGTTCGTCATTCCCATAGGCGATTCTCTCCTGTATGCCGAGCCGGTGTTTCTTAAGCCTGAAACCCTTGACTTTCCGGAACTTAGGCGTATAATTCTTGCCGATTCCAGGCGGGTGGTCATGCATCAGACGTTGAATGCCTCCATCGAAGCCCTGGTTGGCTCTCTGCCAGCCGTTGCTCCCATAGTGGAGTATGAAGGCTTAATTGACACGGAGGAGCCCGGCCTGATACCCGCGGCATTGGATGAGATTCGTAAGAGCCTCCAGGACGCCGTCAACAAGCTTCAGGAAATAATGAACCATCTTAAGCAGCAAGAGCATTGACATTTGCGAGTGGGATGATTCAGAGGATTCTTAACTTTTGATGGTTCCGTAAAAAGTAGCTGGAACCATCGAATCCTGATTTCCCGGGAAATCAGGATCGAATCCGGTGGCCTCGTAGAAAGATCCGCAGGCAAGGCGGGCGAATCCTGAGGAATGAGGCGTATATAGACATACGCCGCAGTGGCGAAGGATGCAGCGCAACGCAGCATCCGGAGTTTTTACGAAGCCATCAACTTTTGATTTTTTCCGGAAAGTTATTAAGCCGACATGGTGAGGTAAAGAATGCTCATAATAGAAGATCTTCAGGTCAAGATGGGAGACAAGGAACTGCTAAAACATATCGACCTTGAAATTAAACCGGGCGAAACGCACATTCTTTTCGGGCCCAATGGTTCGGGGAAAACGTCCCTTTTAATG
>JAQUQY010000184.1 GCA_028715865.1 Syntrophales bacterium | reverse complement strand
GCTGGATCACTTTTCCCAGGACGGCAATGCCGTTCAAGGCTTCGCCATACGCAAGGCAACAGAAGGGCTGAGGCGCCTCCAGGCTGACTATAACGGGGCCGGGGCTGACCGGTTTAAATTTATAGGGCACCAGGCGAACATGGGGATGCTGAAGACCGTCTGCGAGCGCTGCGGGATTGAAGAGTCAAACCACTGGTACAACGTCATTGAATACGGAAATACCGGGTGCGCCTCCGCCCCTTCCATTCTCAGCCAGCGCTGGGAAAACCTCGAACATGGCGACCACGTGGCGCTGGTGCTTGTAGGATCGGGTCTGACATGGATATCAATGATGGTTAAAGTGGAAGGATGAAAAGGGGACAACCGCTGATGAAATATACAGATTTTTTGAAAAAAGAAAGTTTCGGCCTGGAAGAACTTATCGCTTTTGCCTACGGCCGCATTGTTGATAATCCGCCTGAGCATTTCGATGCCCGCCTCCCGGCTCCACCCTTCCTCATGCTGGACCGGATTACCTCTCTTGCCGGAAAGGGTAAACGAGGGTCCATCATCGCCGAAATGGATGTTCGCATGGACCACTGGTATTTTCAGTGCCACATGCCAGGCGACCCGGTGATGCCGGGATGCCTATACCTTGACGGCATCTGGCAGCTTCTCGGATTTTACTGTGTATGGCGCGGGGGCCTGGGATCGGGACGCGCTCTTGGATGCGACGACGTATCATTCAACGGCCAGATCCGCCCCTACAACCGTATAATCCGTTATGAAATCGAAATACGTCGATATTCACACCTGGCGGAATCGGGAGCAAGTATTGTTATAGCCGACGGAATCGTTTCCGTGGACGACGAAAAAATTATGACCGTTAGAGGCGCCCGTACGGGGCTTTTCAAAAAAATCGCCTACCCTGATTATCCCCTGCGGTCCGAAAACTCAACGGGCGGCATGATAAGGGAGCGTCAGTAAATGATAATGTGTCTGAGTGCGGAGGAGACAAGCAGATGAATCCACAGGAAAAGCCTGTAGCAGTGGTCACCGGCGGAGGAACCGGCATCGGATCCGCCTGCTGCCGAGCGCTTGCGGAGGAAGGGTTCAGGGTGGGAATTCATTTCCGGTCAAGCGAGGATGAGGCACGGGGGGTTCTCAAATCAATCGAGGACGGTTTCCTTCTCCGGGCTGACCTTTCCGATACGGACCAGGTGGAGGAAATGGTCAAGGTTCTGAGAGAGGAAACCGGCACTGTCAGCGTTCTGGTTAACAACGCGGGATTTTCTCTGGACCGTGACATCAATTCCATGAAGATAGACGAGTTCGATTACCAGCGAACCATAATGCGCGGAACCTGGTATCTGACCAAGCGGATACTCCGCCTCTTCATGCTAAGGAGCGGAAGGGGACGCATAATAAACATCTCCAGCGTAGTGGGTCACACGGGAAACCTCGGCCAGATTCCCTATACCATGGAGAAGGCAGCCCTTGACGCTTTCACAAAGTCGCTGGCAAAGGAACTGAGGGGGCGGGAGATACTTGTCAATTCAGTTGCTCCGGGCTTCATTGCAACAGCCATGACGGGGGCCCTCCCCACCGAAGTTCGGGACTCCATCCTTGCCAATGTCCCCATGGGAAGAATGGGAACCCCCGAGGAAGTGGCCGATGTGGTGGCCTTCCTGTCGCGCCGTGGAACCTATATCACGGGAACGGTTATACATGTGAACGGTGGGCTTTATGGGGGATAATCAAATCGAAATAAAGCGGGTGCTGGACCTGGTTCCCCAGCAGTCTCCATTTCGATTCATTGACACTATTGAGGAACTTGACGACGTTCATATTGTGGGAACTTACCGGTTCCGGGAGGACGAATATTTCTACAGGGGCCATTTCCCCGGGCGCCCCATTACACCTGGAGTTATTCTCCTGGAAACAATGGCACAGACCGGGGTGGTCGCCTTCGGCATATACCTTCTTTTGAGACAGGGCAGATCAGAGGAAGAAATCGCCGGCATGGGGACACTCTTCGCCACCGCCGACACCGTGGAATTCAGCTCTGTAGTAATGCCGGGGGAAAAGGTCATTGTAAGCGGGGAAAAGGTCTACATGCGAAGGGAAAGCCTTAAAACCCAAATCATTATGGAAAAAGAAAACGGCCGGTTGGTTTGTACGGGCACACTGGCGGGAAAGGGAGTATCGTTTGATGAATAAAACAAGGGTGGTCGTAACGGGAGTGGGCGTAGTAGCCCCAAACGCCGTGGGCTTATCGGAGTTTCTAAAGGCTCTTAAAGAGGGGCGATCGGGCATCCGATTTATTCCGGAACTTGAGGAACTGAAATTCGGCTGCCAGATAGGCGGAATACCGGAAAACTTCACAGAAGTCAGGACAGGCTACTTCGATCACGAAAAGCTGATGTCAATCAATGACAATATCGGCTACGCCTCAGTAGCCGCCGTTGACGCCTGGCGCGATGCCGGCTTTGGCATTCCGGGCGAAAACGGCCGTGTGGACTGGGATACAGGGTCCATCCTGGGCTGCGGTATAGGCGGAATGGATACTATCGCCGAGCAGGTAGTTCCCATGGTGAGCCAGGGGAAAGTCCGCCGCATGGGAAGCCGCATCGTGGAACAGGTAATGAACAGCGGCACCAGCGCCCGCGTCGGAGGCCTTCTGGCCCTGGGCAACAAGGTAACCTCGAACTCATCAGCCTGCAGCACAGGGTCGGAAGCCATAATGGACGGCCTGCTGAGGATACGCTCGGGAGCGGCGAAACGGATGATAGTTGGAGGTTCAGAGGGAGCTTCACCTTATATATGGGCCGGCTTCGACTCCATGCGGGTTATTGCCCGGAAATTCAATGATAATCCGGAGGCGGGCTCAAGGCCCATGAGCGCTTCCGCCAACGGTTTCGTGCCCGGCGCCGGCGCCGGAGTCCTTGTTCTGGAAGATCTGGAAACGGCCCTGGCCAGGGGAGCCCGCATTTACTGCGAAGTGCTGGGAGGGTCCATAAATTGCGGCGGCCAGAGAAATGGAGGCACCATGACCGCTCCCAATCCTGAAGGCGTACAGCGATGCATACGCCAGGCCGTGGCTGACGCGGGGATCGAAGCCGATGACATCGACTCCATAAACGGACACCTGACGGCAACCTATGCTGATCCTACGGAAATCAGAAACTGGTCGGAGGCCCTCAATCGTGGACCTGAGAGGTTTCCTTTTGTCAATTCTACAAAATCAATGATTGGGCATTGCCTGGGTGCTGCAGGAGGAATCGAGAGCGTCGCGGTAGTCCTTGAACTGGCGGAAAAGTTCCTTCATCCTTCTATAAATTGCGAGGATATTCACCCGGAACTTGAGCCCTTCGCCGACAGGATAGTACGAGAAACCATGGATTGTCCCGATCTGAAGATAATAGCCAAGTCCAGCTTCGGATTCGGCGACGTGAACTGTTGCATTATTTTCAAGTGCTGGGAGGGCTGAAACTGCCCCTGGACTTACTTAAAACAGCAGCGGCGTACAAACCCGCGGAAAGGAAAAAGGATCATGGAACAGGCACAAATTTTCAACGAAGTGATAGCGATTTTGAAA
>JAQUQY010000183.1 GCA_028715865.1 Syntrophales bacterium | reverse complement strand
CCGGCAAGTCCGGGTGACTTGAATGAAGAAGAACTATCGATGCTAGTAGATCTGACTCAACAGGTGTATCTGGTTGTGGAACGGGAACTGAAGCTGAGGGGTTTTTGGGAAAGTATTCCCGCCCGCAACAAGCTCAAAGCTGATATTCAGGCAACCCTGATACAGCCTTCTTTTTTGAAGTTGCCAAACCTGCTGCATAAGCGGGCGCAGATCATCAGTCGGGTTATGGAAATCGCGGAAAAAAACAACGACATTATTCTCTACGCGGAGTAGCTTCATGGAACTGGTCTATGAAATAAAGCGCTCGCCCAGGCGAAAAAAACTGACCATAACAGTCGAGCGTGACAGAAGTGTCGTTGTTCACGCCCCCGAGTCCACTCCCGAAGAAACAATCCGGGAAATAGTCGAGTCGAAGCGTCAATGGATATACGAAAAAACGCGGCATGGACAAAAATATGGCACGTTACCGCACCCACCCGGCAAAGAGGTGGTGAACGGCGAGTCAGCGCTCTACTTGGGACGACACTATCAGATAGAAGTAGTCAAGGACAGTTCGTCGGAAATACGTTTCGAACAGAGGTTTCTGATCCCGGCCCGCATATTGGGCGAGCGAAAAAACGTCCTTTATCGGTGGTATATAAATAGGGCAAAGGAGAAAATCCTGCCAAGGGCTAAAAAATTCGCCGATGACATGGGCATGGCATTTGCTAGTGTAAGAATTGTAGATAACCGCTTTCGATGGGGTTCCTGCACGACTGCGGACAACATTAACTTTAATTGGCGACTCATCAAGGCGCCTCTGTATGTCATCGACTACGTGATTGTCCACGAGCTCGCTCACTTGCTTGAAACCCCGCATACGCCGCGTTTCTGGAATATCATCCGGGCGCAATTGCCCAAAATGGAAAAGGCAAAGCAGTGGCTTCTCGAGAACGGGCAGATACTGGAAGAGGAGATCTGACCTGGTATTCATTCACTGCAGCATCCCCGACTTTAGACTTATAGTAGAAGCGAACTCAATGGTGCGAAGAAATTTCCACCCGCGCCTTTACATTCCCCACCCTGACTCCCACCAGGCGGACCTTCTTTCCCGTGAGATCGACACGCTTCAGACAGGAAAAGGCCAACCTCCGTATTTCCTCTTCCCTGCCTACGGTTTCATGGGTCGAGGAGCTTCTTGTTATGGTACGGAAATCGCTGAACCGGATTTTCAGGGTGACGGTTCTCGCGCAATAGCCGTGACTGGCCAGGTCGTAAACAACCTCCTTCGTGAGCCAGGCAATGGTGCGGGCGATGGTCTGCCAGTTTTTCACATCTTCCTGAAAGGTGGTCTCCCGGCTGAATGATTTCGGCTCCCTGTGCGTCACCAGGGGACTGTCGTCAATGCCTCGCGCGGCATCATACAGGTATTGCCCGTAGGACCGACCGAAATGCCGAATGAGTGTATCAAGGGGCAATTCCGCCAGCTGCCCGATGGTTCCGATATTCATCGCCTTCAGATGCTCTTCCGTCCTGGGCCCGATTCCGTGGAGCTTCCTGATAGGCATGGGCCATAATCTATGCTCGATGTCCTTTTCCGTGAGAACGGTCAGGCCGTTGGGCTTCTGCATGTCCGACGCGATCTTTGCCAGGAGCTTGTTCGGGGCGATGCCGATGGAGCAGGTCAGGCCCGTTCTTTCATAAATGCCGGTCTTGATTTTCTCAACGATGGTCTCATTGGAGTCCGGTTCAGTTGATATGTCCAGAAAGGCTTCGTCAATGCCCACATCCTCCATGGTTTTCGTAATCGCCAGAAGCACGTTTTTGAATTGACGGGAGACGGCTGCATAGGCGTCGTAGTCAACGGGAAGGAAAAAAGCCCCGGGGCAGAGTTTGAGTGCCGTTCTCAGGGGCATGCCGGAATGAACACCGTATTTTCTTGCTTCATAATTGGCCGTGGCGACAACGCCCCGCCTGGACGGATCACCCCGACCGCCGATGACAACGGGTTTTTCTTTCAGCGCGGGATTCCTTTTTTCTTCCACGGCGGCGAAAAAGGCGTCCATGTCGATGTGCAGGATTCTTCTCATGTGGGAGACCGTGAAGAAAGGCCGGTATTACTTCAAGAGGACGGCGATCATAACGGGAAGGAGAGCCATTCCCGAGAGTGTTGCGGCGAGCAGGCAGATCATGTTGAACAGGTGCTCCCCGCCAATAATCCGCTCATCCCAGTCCGATGTTTCAATATACCGATGAAAACGGAGCATGGGGTTCGCCGGCTTAAGGGGTTGTACAAAAACAGACCCGCCTTCGGTTATTGGAACTGTGTCTGTTTGCGGCAAGGGCTCCATGGCGCGCGTCCTCCAGTCCAGATATCGGCAGTTTTGGCGAAGTACTTGAATTTATGTGTGATACTTCCGTATGACGGCGGTGACGACCCCTCCTATCCTGAGTTCCCTTCTGGGATGGATGTCGGGATACTTCGGGTTGGCCGCCTCCAGTACGACGCGTTTCCCTTTTCTTACGAAATATTTCATGGTCCATTCGCCATCCACCTCGGCGATCACGATGTCGCCGGTCGCGGGATCCCTGTTTTTTTCAACGATGGCGAGATCTCCTTCCATGATGCCTGCTTCGATCATGGAATCACCGGTGACCTGGAGCAGAAATGAGGTTTCCGGCCTGGCGACCAGGTATTCGTCCATGGAAACAAGGTCTGAGAGGACCTCTTCTTCGGGAGATGGGAACCCTGCCTGAACATTTCCGACCATTGGGATCGCAAAGGTTCGTTTCGTCAGGCTGAGCCGCCCCATCTGGTCCTTTTCGAGAAGTTCCGCATCGATCAGCTTGTTGACCCAGTAATCGACAACGCTCTTCGATTTCACTCCCAGGATGTTCACCATCTCGGCATAGGAGGGCATGCGGCGGTGCTCCCGGAAGAACCGTCCGATCTGCCTGGATACGCTCTTTACAGTTCGTTTCTGTTTCATGGCTCGCACTATATAGAACAATAGTTCTACAGTCAAGGCATTTTTCTGTTGCCCCCTTTTTTCTTTTACCCGTAGGTATGCGAGGGGACGTTCCTAACTCTTTAACTTTTCGCCGGCGCTGACTCAGCTTATAAACACGATAAAAAGAGTAGGCTTTGAGAACCGAAAATTGACCACCTGTGACAACCCAATTATGACCGCCTTGGGATGGGATTTTCAAGAGTCTATCAGGCAGGGACGGATCGCTACCGTTTACGGAGCATCCGCCAGTAGCTCTTCTTTCCTCTGCCAACCGATTCGATGGCGCCTTTGGCCTTCAGGTCCCTGAGCGCCCTTTTCACCGTTGTTTCCGGCACATCCGGAAAGGCCTCCCTCACCGTAGCAATGGTGAACTGGGCGGGGAAATCATGCTCCATGGCGCGCTTCAGGGCGTAGAAGCTTCCGCCGGAAGCTTCCGGCGGTGTGCCGTAGCGCGTGATGACTTCCGATATCTTCCGGTGGGGCGCATCGTCTCTGTGAGCGGCTACGGCGGAGAAGAACCGGTGGCACCACTCCTGGGCTAGTTTTCGGTTTCCCGCGAAGACGATGGCAAGACGCGGGTGAAATGCGTGGAGTTCGGCGATG
>JAQUQY010000182.1 GCA_028715865.1 Syntrophales bacterium | reverse complement strand
GACGGCTGAAAGCATTAAACCTATTCCATCGCTCATGCCCGAGAAATCCGCACTCTTATAGGAAAAAGCCCTTTGCATTCCCATAGTTTTAAGCTCCTCTTCAAGGCTGAAAAGCTCCTTCATCGTAAACTTTGGAATGTAGATTTTAACTTCATGAGAAACGAGTTCTTGAGTCAGCATTTTAGGGGAAAGCGATTTTTCAAATTCCGATATACCGTACTTATCAAGAGGAAGCAGAATACACATTGAGAAGTCTCTTCCCTTATAGGGAAGTTCAACCATCTGACAGGCGTCCGTCTGCGCGTATGGATAAATTGCCTTCAGAGTCATCATCTTCGTGTTTATTGTTTTTTCAGGTGATGCGTAAAAAAACAGGTTGAGCGTCTCAGATGGATCAAAACTCAAGTCCCACTTCCCCTTGAAATATACGGCGTTCGTCAGGACGAGCTTGGTATTCCCGCCAAGACTCCCGGGCTCAATTAAGTTTGTTATTTTCTCGTTTGTCTTCTCCCCTACCCAGGTGTTTATCTTCCTCCTGGCGCCCTCGGCATCTGCCTTGAAGTCAACCTTAAAAAGGCCGGCTCCATAGAGTTTCTCAACCATTCCAAGATAGTTTTCGTAGAATTCATAATTGTTCTGACCCCAGAGGGCGTTGGCCGTTCTCAATTCGACATAACGCTTCTCTCCTGCGATCTCCTTTATCAGGGTGGAAAAAGACGCATGGAAACTTTCGTGATTCGGGCCAAAGTGCAGAACTTCGGCCATTTCCTTCTCGGTTTTCCCCCGGGCTCCCCCGTAGACCATCGCCAGGGCGGAAGAGAGGCTGTAGGGAGAAAAAAAGAGGTTCCCTTCACTCCCACGCAGTCGCTCATACAGGCTTAAGGCAAACTCGTTATTCCCCGCGACGACCTGCTCAACCCCGCGCTCAGGAGACCCTTCCTCTTTCCCCAGAGCCGGAAGAAGCATGCCGAGAAAAAGGAGCAGAAGAAACGAAAGCACTGATTTTTTCATGTCAGTACTCCCTCCTTAGAATCCAGAACCTCCCCGCCCCTTGAGCGGGGAGGTTCTGCAATAACTCCCGTAATGAATGAAATCTTTTCTACGGCGCTGTGGTCCTGAACTCCCTATACCTTTGCCCTGCATTGCTGTTTTCATCCTGGCAAGTTACAGTCAAACAATATGTTCCAGTGCCAGGGGGAAGAGCGGTGCCGGCGTAGTCTTCACGGAACATGAGGCTCGTAACAACATCAGGATGTAAGGGGATTGATTCATACCAATACATTGTTTTGCCATCGGATGAGCCTACGTTCACGCTTATACCCCTGTTGCCTCCGGTGAGCGGCTGCCATTGGAATATCGGAGAGTAGGTCATGACGGCTCCATTGGAAACAGGAGCGATGATGGTCGGCACGGTCTCTATGATGGTATTGGTCTCGCCCGTGATCTCGGCGCTGGCTCCGGTCCCGTCGGCGTTTTCATAGGCCGTGAAGGTGTAGGCGCCGAGCTTGGGGTCGTTGCTCCCCCCATGATGAAAACTCCACGTTCCGCTCTTGTCCCAAGCGTTATACGTGAGATTCATCGTGCCATACGGACCCGTGCAGACGACTTTTCCTGCAGGCTGGCCGTTCTTTTTTACTGCATATATTTCACCACTGTCCCCGTAATATTCGTAATATTCACTGCTTGCGTAGCGATCGTCAATCGCGTGATTTGTCCCGAGTCGCTGGATCGCCACTCCTATTGCGCTCATGGATAGGACCATTCGTCCAGCCTGCATCGAATACGTAAAGCACTTGCCGACAGTTGCCCCCTTGACGTACGACGACCTGGCCGTATTGAAGACGGATATGTCTATCACTATAACGGCATTAGAGGGAAATATCCCGGCAGGGATGGTGACCCTCTGAGTCCCCTGGGGAATAGCGATCTTTGACAGAGAATTTATATACTCCACCGGATCCGCCATATTTAGGCCCCGGATATCTCCGGAGCACCAGCCGATATTAGGGGAATAACCAGGGCCGGCCTGGCTGGCCTGGACAAGATAGACCCAGTTGGTGTCCGGAATGGTAAGGTCCGTCCAGGTGACGGTGATGGAGCCGTCGGTATTCACCACGGCATTGGAGTTCAGAGCGGAGCCGCTGTAATAGCTCTGACTATTGTTGATGGTGACAAGAGTGCCGTTGACATTGAAGCCGTAGTCTCCTTTCTCTTGTTCCGCTGGAAGAAAGAGGAGATTAAAATAACCGTAATCAGAATATTTCAGACTGTTATCACAAACGGTGACCGGGCTCCCCGCATAGTATTTTTTGTACGTCCCCTGCATCCCAAACGGACTGTAGAGGTTCACAGCTGGCTTGCCGGGCGGAGTGACCGTGTATGTCCCGTCGGCAATGGAGCCGGAGCGGGACATTACACTTGCCTGCATCATGCTGGCATCAAACCAGAAGGCGTATCCCACGCGTAAGAAGGCATTGATGTCGTTAGCCCCGGAGGTGGAAACAGCCGCCTTCACCTCGTTGCTCCCCCGCACGATGTAGCAGTCGGGGAAAGAGGTGACGGATTTCATTAAAAAGACCTTGTAGTAGTAGGTGCCGGCGGAGGAGACCTTGTCCGTGAACGTCCTTGCCGAAGAGTTCTCGATCCGGGCGAGGGAGACTGCGCCCTGGGTGATATCGGGGGTGGTGGAGCGGCATACAATGTAGGACTGGAAATTGGCGTCGGTCTGGAGGGTCCAAGAAAGCTGGACCTCGCTTCCGCTCACCACGGGCTCAGCCAATACCGGGGCGTTGGGAAAGGTGACGTTCCCTCCCCCGGAGTTGGGCTTGGGCACCTGTACATCATGGTGATTGAGATGGGAGGAAGTGACGTCCACGTCGAAGTTGACCGTGGAGGTCTGGGTTTGCTCCCCGCAGGTGCCTCCCGTCGCCTGGCAGTTGTAGGTGTAGCCGGAGTTAAGCTCGCTTAAGGAATATTTCCCGAGGTCATCAGTGGTGGCGCTGATTTCAGCTTTCCTCTGCGTTGACCCGCTTGTACCCTTCGGCGCTCCCTGGATCGCTTTGACGGTGGCTCCCGCGACGGGAACCCCTCCCGGCCCCTGGATGACACCAGAAATGGAGCCTGTGGTGGGCGGCGGAGTTGGCGCTCCTCCCCCTCCGCCGCTGCTCCCGGAGCTGCAGCCGACGAGCATGCCCGATAAAAGAACGACCAACAGAACGATCACCGGGACAAACCATGTTTTTTTCATTTTTCCACCTCCGGAAAATTTATGGATTATGAATAGTTCACGGAGTGTAATAAATTAACCTTTTTGTAGTTGAAATATTGTACATGGAATCTTACCGGATGAAAAATTCGGCGCTTTTCACGACCTGGCCGTTGAGAAGGATGTCCACTCTCCATTTACCCTTTGTGAATGGAACGCTTGAATAGATCGCTCCCGAAGTGGCGCGAAGGGGCTTGTCCACATCTATGAAAAGCTGCTTGTTTCTGACAAATTCGCCTTCACAGTACCACTTGCTTTCAAGAAGGGTGTCCGATTCGGCATTGGTGAAATCGCACCATATGCTTAAAGATTTTATATCACCGGTGAAA
>JAQUQY010000181.1 GCA_028715865.1 Syntrophales bacterium | reverse complement strand
CTCTTTGTTCGGAAAGGACAAACCGCCGCCGCTCGCCCCATCGCAAAAGAACTTATTGAAGCCGAAGGGTTTATGATCATTCCAGGCCTTGTGAACACCCATACGCACCTTCCCATGGTCTGCTTTCGGGGACTGGCCGATGACCTTCCTCTCAACCTATGGCTCAGGGAGCACATCTTTCCAGCCGAGAGTCGCTTTGTCAACCGTGAATTCTGTGCCGCGGGAGCCCGTCTTGCGATTGCCGAGATGATTCTTTCAGGAACAACGACTGTTTGCGATTCCTACTATTTTCCCGGAAGCATAGCCAGGGTGGCAATGGAAGCGGGCATCAGGGCCGTCGTATGCGCCGGATTCGCTGATTTTCCAGTTCCAGGCATTCCGAACCAGGAGGAGAATGTTATCCTGGCGGAGAAATACCTTGACAAGTGGACGGGGCTTTCAGACCTCCTGACTCCCGCGCTCTTCTGCCACGCGCCTTACACCTGCTCGCCTGAAACAATGCGCAGCATAAAGGACGTGGCCCGGAGGAGGGATGCCCTTTTTATGACCCACCTGGCCGAAACCCGATGGGAGGTTGAAGAAATCAGGAACCGTTACGGCGCCACACCGCTTCGCCACGTTGATCACCTGGGCCTTTTGGATGAAAATACAGTGCTGGTCCACTGCATATGGGTGGATGATGAAGAAATTGAAATCCTTGCGGATCGCGGTTCAGGGGTTTCTCATAATCCCGAAAGCAGCATGAAACTCGCAGCGGGCATCGCACCGATTTCAAAAATGCTGGAAAGGGGAATTACCGTGGGACTGGGAACTGACGGAGCGGCAAGCAATAACGATCTTGATCTTATTGGGGAAATGGCTACCACATCCAAAATCCACAAACACGTTTTCAGGAATGCCGCCGTCATGGACGGTGAAAATGTGCTCAGGATGGCAACTATCGAAGGCGCCAGGCTGATAGGACTTGAAAAGGAAATCGGATCGCTGGAAAGAGGGAAGCGTGCCGACATCATTCTGCTTGACACGCGAACGCCCCGAATGACCCCCCCGGGCAACCCCTTCGAAAAAATCGTAAATGCCGCTTCAGCACCCGATGTGGCCACAGTAATAATCGACGGAAAGATCGTAATGAGAGACAGGGTGATAACAACTATAGACCCCTCAGAGGCCATGGAGCGCGTCAGGTCAATAATGTCAAAGTAATATAAAGTCGGAATTATTTTCCCGTAAAAATAATTGACACCACCCGCTTCACTATGATAGGCGAATCCCCTATGGTATTGTGCCCGCTGGCGGGCGCTGAAGGCGGAAGAACAAGGGACAGGGGTTTTTTCTCACCTGCCGGCCTGCCCTGTCGTGATTGATAGAATTAGCGACGGTACAGCCTGGTCGGAAAACCTGTGCAATAAAGAAACCAGGAAAAAGAAAGGAGAACAGTGAATGGAAATCAAAAAAGTATGCGTTCTCGGAGCCGGGCTGATGGGAAGCGGGATAGCCCAAATCTGCGCGGAAGCAGGGTATCAGGTGACCATGCGGGACATCGAACAGCGTTTTATCGACGGCGGCATGAACACTATCCGGAAGAATATGGGCCGCGCCGTGGAAAAGGGCAAGCTCTCACAGGAGTCAATGGATGAGACAATTTCCCGCATACTGCCCACGCTGGACATGAAAGAGGCCGCCGACGGAGCCGACGTGGTTGTCGAGGTGGTCATTGAAATCATGGACCTGAAGAAACAGATTTTCGAGGAACTGGAAACCATCGTTCCCGACCACTGTCTCTTTTTCACCAACACCTCCGGACTCAGCATCACCGAAATGGCAGCCATAACGAAACGTCCCGATCGGTTCATCGGCACCCACTTTTTCAATCCCGTGCCGGTAATGCGCCTCCTAGAGATCATCAAGGGATACCAGACCTCAGATGAAACCCTCGAAATCGCGAAAGAATGGGGGAAGAAAATCGGCAAGGAAGTCATCGTAGTCAATGAGGCGCCGGCTTTCGCCGTTAACCGTCTTCTCTGCGTAATGCTCAACGAGGCATTCTTCGCCCTCGCCGAGGGTGTCGCCAGCGCTGAAGACCTCGACAAGGGAATGGTTCTTGGATGCAACCACCCCATCGGGCCGCTCGCCCTCGGCGACGTCGTGGGACTGGACACCCTGCTTCGCATCATGGAAGGACTGGAAAGGGAACTGGGAGACAAGTACAGGCCGGCGCCTCTCCTGAGACAGCTCGTCCGCGCCGGACGTTTTGGAAGAAAATCCGGGGCCGGGGTCTACGATTACAGCAAAAAGTAGAACTAAACCAGCGGGCGGCGCTCCTTCACCGGAAAGGATGCGCCACCCGCTTAACTCCCCCCGGAAGCTGTTCCTAAAATCGACGACAACAAAGAATATATAAACTCTCGGAACAGAAACATGGCGGAAACTCGGGAGCATTATTTTAATTCTCCTTCGTACTTAGAGCTTAAGCCATCAAGAAAGCTCGCCGGAACGGAATCAGAATCAAGAAAAACCATTACAATGGAAGGAAGGTGGCCCCATGGATTATGCCTTGCCCGATGAGATGAGGATGCTCCAGGATATGGCCTATAAATTCGCCCAGCAGGAAATCGCTCCCCTTTCGCACAAGCACGATCTGGAGGAATCATACACGCCCGAAATAAGAAAAAAAGCCGCGGAAAACGGCCTCGTGGCGGCGTGGGTTCCTGAAGAGTACGGAGGAGCTGGTGTCGGCGTTCTGGGGAACTCCCTGATTGTTGAACAGATTTCCCGCATTGACATGGGCATCGGCCTGAATATATACGCGGCCGGCTTCGGCCTTGAAGCCTTAAACCTTTTCGGAACAGAAGATCAGAAGAAAACCTTCCTTCCTCCGGTATGCGCGGGAGAAAAAGTCTGGGCCGGGGCTTACACGGAACCCAACGCGGGAACTGACGTGGCGGGCTACACGACAAGGGCGGTCAAGGAAGGCGGCGATTACGTCATAAACGGACAGAAAATGTTTATCACCAACGGAACTGTCTGCGATTACATGCTCTGCCAGTGCGTTACCCATCCAGAGGAAAAGCGTCACAGCAGGTTCAGCCAGATAATCATTCCCTCGGACACGCCGGGAGTAACCCGCAACAAGATAAAAGGGAAAATGGGCATCCGGGCCAATGATACCGCTGACATAGCCCTCGAAGACGTCCGGGTTCCCATTGAAAACATTGTGGGAGGCGAAAAGAAGGGCTTTTACCAGCTCATGACTTTTTTTGATATCACGCGAATAATGGTTTCCGCGCAGGCTCTCGGACTTTCCCAGGGTTGCCTCGACGAAGCGGTAAAATACGCCAAGGAGCGCACCGCCTTCGGCCAGCCCATAGGGAACTTCCAGATAACCATGCAGAAACTCTCTGAAATGGCCATTAGAATCGAGGCGCTGAGAAACCTGGTTTACAAGGCTTCCTGGTCCGCGGACAGCGATAAGCCCGATTATGTTCTGGGCTCCATGGCCAAGTATTACGGAGGTCAGACGGCAGTCTTCTGCGCCAACGCCGCGGTGGAAATTCACGGCGGATACGGTTATATCGACGAATACAAGGTTCAGAAGTGGTACCGCGACGCGAAAATTCTCGAGCTT